>VGEI01000519.1 GCA_016869415.1 Alphaproteobacteria bacterium | reverse complement strand
GGCGTGGTCGAGGCCGCGAAGATCAAGCTGGACTAGGCGGCGACGGCCGGAACTCGCCGCAGCTCCATCGGCACTTTGCTGTAAGGCAGCTTCGACAGGTCGAGGCAGGCGGGCCCGGGCGCGTCGGTGTCGACGATCAGCGCGGCGCGCGCCTGGAAGGCCGCGCGAAAATGGTTCTTTACCTTGGCGCAGAGCAGCCGTGTCGAGCGCAGGTCGATGCCGTGCAAGGCGAAGAACTCAGGATCGTTGGGCGGGTGGCAGTTCTCGGTGACGATCACCTGGATGCCGTCGATGTCGAGCAGCACGGTGCGGCCGAGATCGACCGATAGGCCCGTCTCCATCGGCCCGGAGTTGACGAACCTGCCATCGCTGAAGCGCAGGACGATGGCGCGGGCCTCGACCGGCATGCCGAAATCCGGGCTCAGCCTGCCGCCCAACGCGACATCGAGCACGGCGCCGATACCGGCCTGGTGGGCGCGCTCGACCAGCGGTGCGTCGCAGAAGAAGGCGAACACCGTGGGCACGGGCGGGCGCAGCCGAAGCAGGGCGCGGAACAGCTCCGGCGTGTCGGCGATGCCGCCGGAATAGGGGTTGTCGGCAGGATCGGTGACGCAGACCAGGCCCGGTGGGCCGTCAAGCGCCTGGACTATACCCTCCTCCGGCGTGGGCAGCCGGACGTCGAACTCGGCGCACCGCGCGTGCATGTCCTCTGCCAGGACGCGAGCGGCAGCCAGCGCCGCCGTTGCGTCGCCGTCGGCATAGGCCATGGCGCTGCCACCGGCGTCCGGCGTGTCGGCATAGGGAAAGCCGCCGAAAGCCGAGACGTCGAACACCTTGCCGCGCTCCAGTACCCGGGCCAAGGCCTCTATGCCAGCCATCGGCCCGTCCGCGGTGCGCATGTTGAAGCTCGGCAGCAGAGAGCCGATCTTAAGTACCGCGCCGACCGGCTTAAGCCGCCCCTCAGCCGCGGTAGCCAGCCGGTCAAGCACGCGATTGGCGGTCTCGCGCATATCGACATGAGGGTAGGTGCGATAGCTCGAGGCATAAGTGACGTAGCGCGCCGTCTCTGGCGCGATGTTGCCGTGCAGGTCGAAGGACACGCCCAGCGGCGTGTCGCCGATAGCGCTGCGTACGGCAGCGATCAGACCGAGCTCCGGCCGCGCCCGGCGCGTGGTGATTCCGGCGCCGTGCAGGGAAAGATAGACCGCGTCCCAGCTCCGGGCGGCGATGCCGCCCACGACCTCGTCGTAGAACTCGCTGAATAGATCGTCGTCCATCGGCCCAGCCGGCGAGGCCGAGGCGCAACGCAGCACCGTCACCTGCCAGTCCGGCCGCGCTGCCAGGAAGTCGTGTAGCGCCGCGATCTCCGTATTGGCGCCACGCGCCGCAGCCAGTGCCTGATCGCCCGTCAGCCATTCGCGGCGCTGGAACGCAGCGCGGTCGGCGACCACCGGCGAGAACGAGTTAGCCTCGTACCACAGCCGCGCCACGGCCAGATGCCTTGTCATGCTACGCCCAGCTCCGCGGCGCGCTGCAGCAGACGCTTCATGCTCAGATAGGCCGGCAGCTCGACCATCTGTCCGTCCACCTCGACACGGTCATGGCCCTGCGCCCGCCCGGCCTCGAAGGCGGCTACCACGCGCTTGGCCCGGAAGATGTCCTGCGGGTGTGGCGTCATAACGAGGTTTATGTAGTAGGGATGCGCGGCATGCACAGCGCTCTTTGCGAGGTAGCCCCAAGCTCGCGCCCGCCGCGCGTCTTCCTCGCAGCCGCTATCGGCCACAAAGGTGAAGGGTCCGTCGACCGCCAGCACCTTTGCCGCCGTGCACTCGAACAACAGGCGCTGGCGAGCGTGGCTAAGCTCCTCGCCGCCCGGCGTACGATCCGCCTGTAGGTCGGCCGCTAGATCCTCGGTCGAGCCGCAGACGCCGGTGACACGTCTATCGGCCGTCGCGATGACGTAGGCCTGCATGATGCCGCGCGCCGATTCGACGTTGGGCACCAGCTCAGTCGATCCGTCCGGGATCCCCAAAGCCTTCTCATGGCGCGACACCGCCTCGGCGAGAGCGATCACCTGCGCTGGCTCGGCCACCTTGGACATCATCACGATATCCGGTCGGCCGCGCATGACGCCCGCAAGATCGTCATGGCCCTCTGTCTCCAGCGGATTGATGCGCACGGCCGCCAGGGCGCCGCAGGACCGCCAGGTGTCGTAGAGCGTCGCCGCCAGCGAGCGTGCCTTCGGCCGCAGCCGCGGCAGAGTGAAATCCTCGAGCTCCTGGATCAGAACGTCGGCGCCGCTGGCCACGGCCGCTGTATGCGCGGCCACGTCCACGCCCGGCACGAACAACCAGGAACGGCGCAGATGCGGGGGACGACGGGTCATGGGCGACGGATACTAGCGTCAATTCGGCCGGGGCACATCATCGCCGGAGTCGTGCTTGAGTTCGTCCATGCGTCATATGCGCTCTCGGCCCGGCCGAACTGCGCGCGCCCCCGCTCTTGAAAGCATTCAAGATCTGGGCTTAACTTGACCCACTGTACCTCATGACTCGATATGGAGAGGGTTCACCCATGA
>VGEI01000518.1 GCA_016869415.1 Alphaproteobacteria bacterium | reverse complement strand
GGCTCTCGCGTGTCATGACCCCGGCGTTGAGGTGGGGCAGCAATCCGGTCTCCTTCACCACGAGCGCGGCCATGGCCGCCAGGTAGTCATGCGTGGTCGCATATCCGAGCCGCGCAAGTGCATCTTGCGCGGCCCGATAGCGCAGCTCCGGCTTGTCGCCCAGCGTGAATAGGGCCTCTCGACAGCCCGCCCGCACACCGGCGTGCGCGATGTCCAGAACCTCGTCGGCGGACAGATAGGCGGCGACGCCGCGGCGGGGCGGCTGCGCGAACGTGCAGTAATGGCAGGAATCACGGCACAGCGTTGTTAGCGGAATGAAGACTTTCGCGGAATAGGAAATGACCGCGCCGTGACCCCGGTCGCGAAGCGCGGCCGCCACCCGCATCAACCCGGCCACGTCGTCGCAATCGGACAGCGCGAGCGCCTGCGCGGCGCTCGGTTCCTCGCCGCAATGCAGCCGGCGGTCGAGATCGAAATCAGCAGTCATCTGGCCTCTTGCGCTGGACGGCGCACAGCGCCTGCGCCCCGCCGTCGGCGATGCCGTGCCGGTCCAAGAAGGATTGCGTGCGAGTATTAGAGCGCATGCGTGCGAAAACCGCGAGGTCCTCCAGGTCGTCGATATCGCGGCCGATTCCAGGCAGCCGGATGATCAGCGGTTCGATGCCGCGCTGCCGTGCCATGGCGAGATGGGGCAGGAAGCTGTCGTCGCCGAAGCGCAGGGGGACCACCGTCGGCGGCGATAGCACGACGGCATTCGATCCGCGATCGTCATGGGAGGGGACGATCGTGAACGACGGCGCGGTCCGATGCATGGAAAGAACGTGGGACAGCTCAGGCGGCATCGCCAGGGGGACGTCGCCGGGGAGCTGCAGCATGCCGGCGACTCCCTCCGCGGCAAGCCATCGCGCCGCCGCCGCCACTGCCGCGGTGTGCCCGCTGCGCGCGTCTCCGGTCAGGATCCGGGCGCCGTAGCGTCGAGCGAGCTGCTCCGCCCCCGCGTCGACCGTGACGACGGCGATGCCGGCGACGCCGTGGGCCTGCGACACGGCGGCCAGCACGTCCTCGAGCATGAACAGCGCGAGTTGCCGGCGCACTTCCTGCGGGACGCCTGCAGAGAGGCGTTGCTTGGCCTCGGAAGTCTCCTTGACCGGGATCACCGCCCAAATTTCCGGCTGGCCGGCCTTCAACTCGACCGCCTGCGCAGGATGAGCGGCGCCGAGTGTGCGAGGCAGTCGGCGAACGCCAGCACTTCGCGGGCCAGTCCTTCCAGGTCCTCCAGGCTGAGCATCAGGATCGGACAGGCGTGAACGGGCAAGTCGAGCCCGGACGCCACATGGGAATCGGCAAGATCGACCACGAAGCCGTCGATGATGCCACGGTAGTGAGCGGCGACCGCAAGCGCATCGACGTCCAGCCCCAGTTCTTTCATCATCTTGGCCGCCGGCCCCTTGACGGCCCTCCCGCCGATGATGGGAGAGACGGCTATGACGGGGGCAGCGCTGGCGGCCATGGCGCTGCGCACGCCGGGCAACGCAAGTATCGGGTCGATGCTGATGAACGGGTTCGAAGGACAGATGATCACCGCGCGCAGAGCCGGATCGTTCAATGCGGCGAGCAGTTCGGTATTCGCCCGCGCATCCGCAGCGCCCTCGAAGACAAAGCCGCTCACTTCAGGACGGCACTGCGCTTCGACGAAATAGCGTTGGAATTCGAGGGCGGCGCAGGCGGTCAGCACGCGCGTGCGAACCGGGTCATCCGTCATCGGCACGATGCGGCTTGCAATGCCGAGCGCGCGGGCAATGCCGGAGGTGACGGTAGAGAGCGTCTCGCCGCTCCTGAGGCGGCGGGTCCGCTCCACGTGGATGGCGAGATCGCGGTCCCCCAGCTTGAACCAGGTTTCGCCGCCCAGTTGGGCGAGTGCGGCCATGAATGACCAGGTTTCATCCCCGCGTCCCCATCCGGTCTCCCGGTTATCGATCCCCGCCAGGGCGTAAGTCAGTGAATCGATGTCCGGCGAGATGTGGAGCCCCAGGTGTTCGAAGTCGTCACCGGTGTTGGCCACCACCGTAAGGGCGCCTGGACACAGTACGCGCGCGAGGCCGAGGGCGAGCTTGGAACCTCCCACGCCCCCCGTCAACGCGAGGACCGGCCCTCGAGCGCCACCGCCCCCCGGATGGAGTATCGACGCCGGCACTTACCGGAACAGGTCTTCGCCCGCGGGCCGGATCAGGGCACGGGCAGGGTGGTGCCGCTCAGCGGCCGCGAAGCCCGAAACGAGCACCACCGGCTGCGCTTCGCCGGCCTGCCCCATCAGCAACGATGCCGCCGACGCGATCTCGTCGGCTAGAGCAGTCTCCGTCACCTCAAGCGCGCGCCCGAAGAGATCGGGCCGGCCACGCAGGTCGTTGAGCGCGGGAATGCCGGCGCAGCCGAGCGCGACGCCGACCGTACCGCGGCGCCATGCCCGGCCGAAGCTGTCGCTCACGACGACGCCGATCGACTTGCCGAAATGCTTCTCCATTTCCTCACGCAGACCGGCGGCGAAGGCATCGGGATCGGCGGGCAGCAACAACACCATCTCTC
>VGEI01000517.1 GCA_016869415.1 Alphaproteobacteria bacterium | reverse complement strand
CGCCTGAGGCTCCTCGGCGGGCATTTCACGCATGATGTGGGACCGATGGCCACGATGACCATTCCGGCGCTGTCAAACGAGGGGAACCTCTCCCGCTATCTGCAGGAGATCCGGAAATTCCCGCTCCTCGAGCCCGAAGAGGAGTACATGCTCGCCAAGCGCTGGCGCGAGCGTGAGGACGCCGCGGCTGCGCACAAGCTGGTGACGAGCCATCTGCGTCTCGTGGCCAAGATCGCCATGGGCTATCGCGGCTACGGTCTGCCGCTCTCCGAGCTCATTTCCGAAGGCAATGTCGGTATGATGCAGGCAGTGAAGCGGTTCGATCCGGACCGCGGCTTCCGCCTCGCGACCTATGCCATGTGGTGGATCCGCGCCTCGATCCAGGAATACATCCTGCACTCTTGGTCGCTGGTGAAGATGGGTACCACGGCGGCGCAGAAGAAGCTGTTTTTCAACCTGCGCAAGATCAAGAACCAGATGCGGGCGATGGAGGAAGGCGACCTGACGCCCGAGCACGTCAAGAAGATCGCGCAGGAGCTCAGCGTGCCGGAAGCCGACGTGGTCAACATGAACCGGCGCCTGGCCAGCCCCGATCATTCGCTCAACGCCCCCTTGCGGAACGACGGCGATGGCGACGGCGAGTGGCAGGACTGGCTGGTGGACGACAGCGAGAGCCAGGAGATCAAGCTCGCCGAATCCCAGGAATACGAGCGCCGCCAGCGCCTGCTAGAGCGGGCGCTCAAGTCGCTCAACCCACGCGAGCGCGACATCCTGGTCGAGCGGCGCCTGCGCGACGAGCCGACGACCCTCGAGGATCTGTCTCAGCGATACGCAGTCAGCCGCGAGCGCGTTCGGCAGATCGAGGTGCGGGCCTTCGAGAAGCTGCAAAAGGCCATGAAATCCCTCGCCGCTGAGGATGCCGGGCGCCGGCATAGCGCCTGAGGCTCATTTCTTTTTCTCCGGCTCCGATGCCGTCTTTTTCTTGCCGATAACTTCCTGGCCCCATTCATCCGCCAGATCGTCCTGAAGCTTGACCAGATCCTTGCGCCGCCAGTCGGCGCGCATGTCGGAAAGGAAGACGGAGATCGCCGGCACCGCCGCATGGATGCCCCAGCCGATGCCGGCCGCAGCATAGACCGAGAGCCAGGCGAACGGATCGCGCAGCACGTTGTAGCCCGAGCTCGGCTTGGCTGTGAACTGACCGAGGACCAGCGGGATCATCGCGCCCAGGGTCATGGCGCCCACCGCGATGGCGGCGTGCTTCTCCGGGTCCTTGTCGGTCAGGATGGCGGCCACGGTTGGTGCCAGCGCGATGATCATGAACACCAGCAGCGACGGCGAGCCCAAGCCGATCGCCAGCATCGCGAACAGGCCGAGCGAGGAGATGAGAACCATCCCGCTCTTGCCGCCCTTGCGTGACTGCGCGGCGATCGCGGCAGCGCGTTTCGCGTTGGCAGCATTCGCGGCGGCGGCCTGGGGATCGAGCCCGCCGGCGCCCGGCGCGGCTGGAGCCGCGGGCGCTGCAGTGGGAGGGATTACAGCCATTTGACCAAAAACATCACGCCTACGGTAAGCACCGCGAGGCCAGAGGAGATCATCGCTGCCGACTCACGGCCCTGGCGCCGCGCATCGTCCTTGCGCTTGGGCGTATCGCGCTCGAGGTTGGCTAGGTCGGTTTCAGCCTTCGCCCACAGCTCCTTGGCCTTGTCGAAGCCGCGGCGGTCCAGCTTCTTGAAGTCGGGGTCGTCGGCGAGTTTCAGCAGGTTGGTCAGGTTGCCGGATTTCGCCATCGCCTGGATGGCTTCCGCCAGCTTGCCGCGGCGCCTGCGGTGATGGAATGAATCAATGACCGGTTTCAGCAGCTCGGCGCAATACATGCCCAGGCCGGGAAGCGCCCGGGACTTGAAGCTGGTCTGCAGCTCAGCCAGCAGCCGGAGCGTGCCGATCGCCGAATGCTCGTCGACGTTCTGCGGCTGCATCAGACCGAGCAACTGCGTCGTGTCGGCGTGCGAGCGCGCCGCCAGGAAGGCGGCGATATGGCGGTCAATCGGCTGCCGGCTGAGACCGCCCGCTGCCGCCGAGGCATCGATCGCCGGCAGCAGTTCGGAGGGATCGGAGACCCAGCGCCCGGCGGTGATCGGACTCTGGCAGGGCAGATTGGGGTTGAGCTCGTACAGGCAGCGCTCCATACCGGCGCCGGGACCGCTATCCGAGACCCAGCGCCCCAGCTTCTCCAGGTGGGCAGTGACGCCAACGCCGCGATTGATGTGCTTGGGCTGGCTGTTCAGCCAGTAGGACGGCAGGTTGGCCTTCAGCAGGTCGCCGATCAGCTGCATGCCGCCAGGCTTGCGCCAGCCGCAGGCAAGCGCCGCGCCGATACCGTCGAGCCGCACGCTGATACCCGAGTAGCGGATGGGCGCGCCAGGATCCATGGCAATCGAGGCCTTGGCCAGCAGCAACTGCTCCGGCCACGAGCCGCCTGAGACTTCGTATTCTGCCATCACTGACGCCAGCGCGTCGGTCGGCACGTTGTCGGGCAGGCTTTTCTTCATCCAGTCAAGGACGCTGCCGCTGAGCAGTGCTTTGACTCC
>VGEI01000516.1 GCA_016869415.1 Alphaproteobacteria bacterium | reverse complement strand
CACGCTACCCCCGTGGAGCTCCGCTAGTTGTCGGACGAGGACGAGGCCGAGGCCCGTTCCGCGATGCTTGCGCCGATAGCTATTGTCGAGCTGGGTGAACGGTTGCATCAGCTTGGGGATATCGGTGGCGGTGATTCCGATCCCGGTGTCGCTCACCCATAAGCGGATTCCGTCTACGCCAGTCGCCGCCCCGACACGGACTGTACCGCCGCGTGGCGTGAATTTGACGGCATTGGACAGCAGGTTGAGCAGCATCTGGCGCAGGGCCCGCTCGTCGGCCCGGACTGCTGAGAGCGACAACGCTGGCTCCCGCTGCAGGGTCAGCCCGGCCTGCGCGGCTTGCTCGATCATCATCTGCATGGCGCTGGCGATGATGTTCTCGAGGTGCACGATCTCCTCATAGAGCTGGCTTTCCCGCGCCTCGATTTTCGCCAGATCCAGCACGTCGTTGATGATCTCTAGGAGATGCAGGCCGCTGGTGTGGATGTCGGCGGCGTAGGAGCGATAGCGCTCGTGACCCAGCGTGCCGACGATCCCCGACTTCATCAGCTCGGCGAAGCCGATGATGGCGTTGAGCGGCGTGCGCAGTTCGTGGCTCATATTGGCCAGGAAGTCGCTTTTGGCCCGGTTGGCGGTCTCCGCTTGCTCCTTGGCGGATTGCAGTGCCCGTTCGGCCTGTTTGCGTTCGGTCTGGTCGACGACGGAAACGAGTACTTTCGACCAGCTGTTCTCATGCCCGGGAAGGACTATCAGCTTGATGGCGAGCTCGAGGCGGCTACCATTGAGGGCGAGGCCGATAGTCTCACCCTCGAAGTTCGAGCGACCGCCGGCCAGGGCCAGAACCTCCTCAGCGAAGAAATCCAGTGTTTCGTCGCTGAACAGTCGGTCCAGGCTGTCGAACAGCTCGTCGACATCGCGCGCCTTGGCGAGGGTAACGGCAGCCTTGTTTACCTGGCGGACACGCACCAGCGAAGCGCAGCGGCGCAAGGCGTCACGGTTCGTCGCAAAGTAGGCGCGCAGATCCTTGACGCCGGATTCGCGAAGTTTGTCGACGAATCGCCTGACGCCGGAGAAATCCTCCTCCCAAAGGGAGATCGGCGAGTTCTGGAACAGGCTGCGGTACATCTCCTCGCCGGCCCGCGCTGTCGCCTCGGCGTGCTGCCGCTCGGTGATGTCGGTGACGGTTCCGACGTAGCTAGCGACGGCGTCGTTCCGATGCTCGGCAGTCATCTGACCGAGGACCCACGTCACGCGGCCGTCGGCGCCGAGGAATCTGTATTCGCAGCGGAACAGCTCGCCGTTCCGAGTGGCGTGCTGCCACTCCTCGGTCACGCGCAGGCGGTCGTCGGGGTGGAGCACGTTCGTCCAGCCCTGGCCGACGACCTTGTCGACAGACAGCCCGCTGATCTCGCACCAGCGCGGGTTGACGTAGTTGCACAGCCCGTTGGCGTCCGTGCTGAAGATACCGACGGGTGCAAGCGCGGCGAGGGCCTCAAAATGTGTCTCGCGGGTGGGTCGCGCAGGCGCCATGGGGCGGAGATTCCGTCGGGCAGCGGTCAAACGTGGCCGCCATCGAGTTTTCGATAATAGTCGCTCAAACCTTAAGAGTTGGTCGCCAAGAGTTAAGGATTCGTTGCGGCCCGGGCCCTCGATTTGTCGAGCACGCTCCGGCGCCCAGGCCGGTACGCTTTAGCCGCAGCTCCTGCCCGCCACCAACGGCCGAAGGGCCGATCAGCGATAGGGATAGGCCGGTCGCTCGAGGGGGCGTGCGACGAAACGGTCTCCGGCGATATCGAGCTCATAACGGCCGCTCAGCACGTAGTTGCGGTCGATGGCTTGGTCGGCACGGACATAACCGAGGACGATCGCCCGCCCGTGCTTCGCGCTATAGCCGGAGGAGGTCACTTCACCGACACCCCTGCCGTCGCGCAGGATAGGCTCGCCACCCCAGGGGAAAGCCTCTGGATCGTCGACCGACAAGGTGACAAGCCGCTTCTTCACGCCCGCTTCCTGCTGTTTCAGCAGCGCGTCACGGCCGATGAAGGCTGGCTTGTTGAGGCGCACGGCAGCCATCAAGCCGGCTTCGATGGGCGTCTCGTCGGGCCCGAGCTCTGCGGCAAAGGCGCGGCGCCCGGCTTCGATGCGCAGCGCATCAATCGTGTAGTAGCCGGCATCGCGCAGACCGAGTTCGCCGCCGGCTTCGAACAGCGCGTCATAGACACCGGCCGCGCACTCCGCCGGCACATACATCTCGAAGCCGGGGCCGCCGATATAGCTCATACGCGCGGCACGGCCTCGCGCCAGGCCCAGATCCACCTCCCTCGTAACGCCCAAACCGAAGGCGGCGTCGCTCCAGTCGTCGCCCGAAACTTTGGCCAGCAGCTCGCGTGAGCGCGGACCCATGACCGAAATCATTGCCCAGGCAGATGTCACGTCGGCGATGGTGGCGAAATCGTCGCCGATACGCTTGCGGATCCAATCGCCATCGCGGGTCCCCTGAGCCGAGCCGGTGACGATGAAATAGGCATCGTCGGTAAGGCGGGTGACCGTGAGATCGCTCTCGAAGCCGCCGCGGGTGTTGAGCAGTCCGGTGTAGACCATCCGGCCGGGC
>VGEI01000515.1 GCA_016869415.1 Alphaproteobacteria bacterium | reverse complement strand
TCCGATCCTCCGGCCTATAAAAGCGTTTGGGACGATCTTCTCCCAGCCAGTGCTCGGTGGTCTGCATCATCAATATGCCCGGATATAATTCTCGGTACACACAAGCACGAACTTCGGGCTTACAATCCGCTTCGCCAGCACCACGCAGAACCTCGTCGAGCAGGACTACGAGGTGTTCCTCCCCAGCTATCTCAGGGCCATACGCCACGTGCTGCGGCCCCCTTCATGGCTTTCTCGCCGCGCCTCAGTACCGCACCAGATCGCGCCGCGCGCCCTGCACCTGGGGCTGTTGCGGCTGCTCGAAGCGGCGCCGCGCTGCCCGGTCGACGTGCTCGGCCAGATATCGCCCGATCTCTTCGCTGGACACGGATCCGTCCCGGTTTGCGTCGGCAGCACCCGCCAACCCTTCAAGCAGGTGCAGCGTCATCAGGCTGTGGCCGGTTGAATCGTCCATCCATGCCACCTGTCCGCCGCCTGTAGCGCTCACCAGCAGGCCATTCGACGGAGGCTGGGCGGACTTTGGCTCCGGCAGCAGCGGCTTGGCGGCAACCAGCGCATCGCCGGTCTTCGACGTGCCGGTGAAGCAGGCATCGAGTATCACCGTCACCGAGCGGGCGCCCAGCGCGCCGAGCTCGGCAAGCATCGTGTCCCGTGAATATCCGGTCACCTGCGCCGTGTTCGGCAGCGCGTCGCTGGGCAGCAGCAGGGCATCGTCGCCCACCGGCATGCCGTGTCCCGAGAAATAGAGCAGCACGTCGGTGCGCCCGGGCTGGACGCGCGCCCTCAGGGTCGACCGCAGCAGGCCCTCGATCCGCCCCTTGGTCGCGTCGAGCGCCAGGATCACGTTCTCCTCGGGTACTCGCAGCCCATCGACCACGAATTGCCGGACCGCCCGCGCGTCATTATGCGCGTAGTGGACGAGCGAAATGCCACGCTCGTAGTTGCGGTTGCCGATGATGACGGCAAGGGTGTCGCGTGCCGGTTCGCGGGCCGGGCGGAACTGCCAGGCCTTCACGGGTTGCAGTCCGCGAAGGTCATCGGCAGCCGGCCCCCCCAGCTCCCGCAGGCGCTGCTGCTCGTTGCGGATACTCGCCTCGATGCGCTGCCGCTCTGCCTCGATCACTTTCTGCCGTTCCGCCTCTTGCCGCCGGCGTATGGTCTCGGTCTCCTCCTGGCGCAGTCGGGCCAGGCGGGGGTCGTCCTCAAGCCGCAGCGCGGTCTGGAAATGCTCGCGGTTCTCGCTGAGCAGCGAGTCGGTCCGGGCCGATTGCGGGGTGAGCATCGGCAGTGCCGAAGGGCTCGGCGGATCGGCCGCCAGCTGCACGCGCAACTCGACCGGTGTCGCGCCGGCTTCGGCGACGGTTGCCGGGTAGACGCGCCCGCCCAGGCTCGCATCGACACCGGCCAGTGCCATGCGGTCCCCGCGAATTTCGAAGCGCACGCGGGGCGCGACCTCCGGCAAGCGCTGCTTGAACGCCTCCGCCTGGCCGCCGGCGAGCGGCACGCGAACCGCGACGTCGCGCGCGAAATTGCCATGCTCGGCGACGAGGCGGCCGTAGAAGGTCTCGGCGTCGGCATCGTAGCGCATGTCAGCCAGCACCGGGGCGCCGAGCACGGCAGCGAGCGATTCGTCGAGAAACCGGCGGCGCATCTCCGGAATGTCGCGGCGCCGCTGCTCGCGCTCACTCTCCAGAGCCGCATTGTGACGGCGCACTGCTTCGTTGAACATGTCAACCGCGGCGGCATAGTCCTGCTCGATGCGCCGCAGCGCCTGGGCCCGCTCCTGCTCGGCCTGCGCGACGCGCGCACGGAACGTGTCGGTTTTCTCGAACTCACCCTTGACCAGGGTGGGTAGCGGTGGCGCATCCGGTTTCTGCGGCGGCGGTTGCGAGAAAGCGGCGATCTCGCTGGAACGTCCCACCCAGGCCTCGAGGCGACGATTGGCTTCTGCGGCGACACGCGCGAAGGGATCTGCTGTCGCCGTATCGAGCTCAAGCAAGGGTGCGAAGTCCGGATGCCGGGCCCGGGACTGGGCCAGGATGCGACGTGCCTCTTCGCCGCGCCCCTGATCGAGAAGGGAAACCACGTGATTGTACGCCGCCACACCGCTGCCCGGGCAGGCGCGATGAAGCCGGGCCCAGAGATCGTTGCCGGATTGAGCTGCGTCGCGCAGCAGCTCGGCGATCCCGCCGCAGCCGGCTGGCGTACCCACGGCCGCCTGCTGCGGTGACGAAGCGGGTGCCGGCGCCGGAGAGGACGCGGGAGCCGGCAAGCCGAGCTGGACCTTGCCCAGTTGCTCGACCGGGCAGCCGGAAAGCCCTCCGGCCGCAACAACGGCGACGGACAGAATTCGAATCGCGCGCATCAAGCCTTGCCCCCTAGCCGTGGCTAAGCGTGGCCCCGCTATTATCCTGTGTCGTTAACCCGGCTGTTCTCCTCATATATTGTATAAGCGGACGCGGTATGGCGCAATTCGCGAGGGTACCTGTCAGAATTGGCAGTGGGGGGGTAGATGACGGTCAGAGAAGGGGCCTTCGCGTGCCGGGCAGTTGCCGCTGCCCTCGCGGCTATCACGCTCGCGGCCTGCGATCCGGATCTCGCCCTTCGCCCGGCGGGCGGTACGGCACCG
>VGEI01000514.1 GCA_016869415.1 Alphaproteobacteria bacterium | reverse complement strand
GCGGCGAGGATGTAGAGCGTCAGCCGGGTGAGGCGCGGCTCGCTCTCGTGAGAGAGGGCATGGGACTCGGAGCTGAAGCTGGCGACGATGCGGTCGGTCCAGTCAGGCCGCGACATGGGTGTCCCTCGTCTCAAGGTCGGCAGCGACGGCGTGGCGGTTCTGCTGGCGCCACAGATGGCGGTAGATCTCGCAGCGCGCCAGCAGCTGATCATGCTTGCCGAGATCGACGGCCCTGCCCTGGTCGAGGACCAGGATGGCGTCGGCTACGACCAGCGACGACAGGCGGTGCGAGATCACGACCACCGTCCGGTCCTTGGCGATACGCGACAGGTTGGCGTTGATCATCGCCTCGCTCTCCGGATCGAGGGCGCTGGTCGCCTCGTCAAGGATCAGCAGCGGCGGATTGGTCAGCAGGGCCCGCGCGATGGCGATGCGCTGACGCTGGCCGCCCGAGAGGTTAGCTGCCCCCTCTTCGATTAAGGTGTCGTAGCCGCGGGGCAGACGCTCGATGAACTCTTCGGCACCCGCAAGGCGGGCCGCGGTGACGATCTGCTCGAAGCTCGCACCGGGCATGGCGGCGCCGATGTTGTCGCGGATTGAGCCGGCAAAAAGGAAGCTGTCCTGCAGGACGACGCCCATGCTGCGGCGCGGGTGATCGAGGTCGATCGCCCGGATGTCCATGCCGTCGACCTTGATCAGCCCGTCGTAGTGGCGATGAAGGCCTTGCAGGAGACGGGTTATGGTCGTCTTGCCTGAGCCGCTGCGGCCCATGATGCCGAAGATCGAGCCCGCGGGAATGCGGAAGGACACGTTGTCGAGGGCCATGCTGGCGGCGCCGCGATAGCGGAAGCGCACACCCGAGAAATCCAGTGCGCCGTGGATCGGGCTGCGCAAACCGCCGATGCCGCGCCCCTCCTCCCGTGGCTGGTTGACCACGCCCGCCACCGTGCGCACGGCGCGGTTGGCCTCGTCGAATTGCTGCACCAGATGGGCGAGCTGGATCAGCGGCTGGGCGACGCGCTGCGACAGCATGCCGAAGGCGATCAACGCCCCGACATAGAGCGGATCCTGGGTGGTGATGGCGCCATAGGCGGCGAGCGCAATGACGCCACTGGTCATCAGCTTCTCGAAGGGCGCCACGGCCGTCTGCGCGAGATTGACCATGGCCCCGGCCTCGCGGCGCAGGCGGGCGGCGTTGGAGACGTGGCGGTCCCAGGCGCGGCGGCGCTGCGGCTCGAGGGCCAGCGACTTGACGGTGCGTGCCCCCTGCACGGTCTCGACGAGATAGGCGCTCTGCTGGCCCTCGGCGACGAAGGCCTTGGCCGTGCGCCGGCGGATCGGCGGCAGGAAGCCGAGGACCACAGCGATCATCACGGCGCCGATACCCAGCACCGCCAGGGTGAGCGGCACGCTGAACCAGAACATCACCGGCAGGATGATGACCAGCACGATACAGTCCAGCACCGTGCCGAAGAGCTGGCCGGTGAGGAAGTTGCGGATGCGCCAGATCTCGTTGATGTCGCGGGTGATCACGCCGGTCGGCGTGCGCTCGAAATAGTCGATCGCCAGACCGAGGAGCCGGTTGAAAGCGAAGACCGAGAGCCGCGCGTCGATGCGCGCCGTGGCGACCAGGATCAGGGTGCGGCGCAGATAGCCGAAGAGCGTATCGAAGAGCACGACGAAAACCATGCCGCCGACCAGCACCTCGAACGTGCTCATGCTCTTGTAAACCAGCACGCGATCGACGATCAGCTGCCAGAACAGCGCCGGGGCCAACGCGAAGACGCTCATCATGGCAGCGGCCAGCGCGATGTCGCGGAACAAGCGGCGCTCGCGCCCGATCTCGGCAATTAGGCGGCCGAAGCCAAAAGGCTCTTCGTCGGCCTTGGCTTGGAGACTCTCGGATTTCTTGACCAGCACGACCTCGCCGCTTGCTCCCGCAGCCAAACGGTCGAGCTCGATGATCAGGGGCGTCGCCTCGCCCACCAACGGGTCATAGAGAGCAGCCAGAGGGCCGGCGGCCGTACCCTCGAGCCGCAGAAGAAGGAGCGCGTTCCCGTTCCTCAGGCGGACGATCGCCGGCAGGGCGTCGGCGATGCGCTGCAGGCGGGCACCGGCCAGAGACACATTGGCGAGTTCCAGGCCGGCACCTTCGGCAATGCTGCACAACTTGTTGAAAGCCGGCTCCTCGGCATCCAGAGCGTGCTCTCGAACCAGCTGGTCGGCGCCGAGATGAATTCCATGATGGCGCGCAGCGACCACCAGGCAATGCACGGCCGTAGGAATGGGGAGCGGGCTGAAGCTTTCCGGACGATGTAGAACAGGCTTCGACATTGGGCCCCAGGCGCAGTGACCGCTTCTCCAGCGGTAGCACCCGGATGCCCTCAGCCTCTGTGCGAAACCGCACAGAGGTCGAGGATTACAGAATGCAGGATCTAGTCGCCGAGACAGTTCCCATGCCACGTCCGGTGCGAACCAGCGGACCGTTGGGATCGACGATCACGCGGTTCCGCAGGGCCGCTATGCGGTCGAATTTTCGCGCGGCGATCAGGGTGGCGTTGAAACCGGCGCAGCCTCCGCCCGTCAGATCCCGAGCCGCCAGGTCATCGCGTCAACCCTCTAATCTTCTTGGTT
>VGEI01000513.1 GCA_016869415.1 Alphaproteobacteria bacterium | reverse complement strand
CATGCTGGTCCGCCCATCCGGGCCGGGCTTCTGCATCCGTGGCGCGGTTTCCGCTATCGCCGGCTCGCTTCCGGTGATGGCCGTGGTCAGCCCGCCGCTGGTGGCCGAGCACGTGCGGCCGATCCTTCTGCGCCCCGCCATCTCGTTCGAACGCCCGATCATCGAAGGGTTCTTGCGGGACCTGGCCGTGGCGCCGGAGCTGGCCGGCGAGCTGGTGGCACTTTACGCCGAGCAGCATCCGGCCCTGGTTCTCCGTTTTGTCAGCCGGGCGGTCAGCCGCGTGCCCGATGTCGCCTCCGCCATTCTCGTGGCGGCGAAACGGCGCGAGGCGGCGCACGGGCTGGAAGGCGTCGCGCTCGTGCTGCAGGCCGCCGTGGCCCTCGCCGCACCGCTGCCCGAAGCCCCGGCGCTGCCTCCGGTGATTCTCGATTTCGACTGCGAGACACTGCCCTCTTAGAATCAAGGGCTTTATCCTTTCCCGACACCCGGCAAAGCGGTTGGCAAACCCGCTCCGGGTTGGCATGGTGGCGCCCGCAATTCAGAGGAACCGGGCGCAATGAAACTTGCCGTCACCAAGGAACGCCGCGCGGGTGAAGCGCGGTGCGCAGCTTCGCCGGACACGGTCAAGCGGTTGAAGGGGTTCGGCCTCGACGTCGCGGTCGAGAGCGGCGCGGGGGCCGGCGCGGCCACACCCGACAGCGCTTACGGCGATGCCGGTGCCTCCATCGCTCCCGATGCGGCGTCCTGTCTCGCCGATGCCGACATCGTGCTTAAGGTCCAGCGGCCGCTGACCGCGGCCGAAGGCAACGACGAGCTCGCCCCGGTGAAGCGCGGCGCCGTGCTGGTCTCGATGATGGACCCCTACCGCAACCGCGATCAGGTGGCCGACTACGCCCAGCGCGGCATCACCGCCATGGCCATGGAGCTGATGCCCCGCATCACCCGGGCCCAGAGCATGGACGTGCTCTCGAGCCAGGCCAGCCTCGCCGGCTACAAGGCCGTGATCGACGCCGCCGAGGTCTTCGGCCGCGCCTTCCCCATGATGATGACCGCCGCCGGCACCATCCCGCCGGCCCGCGTCATGGTCTTCGGTGTCGGCGTCGCCGGCCTGCAGGCCATCGCCACGGCGAAGCGGCTGGGTGCCGTGGTCTCGGCGACTGATGTCCGGCCGGCGACCAAGGAGCAGGTCGAGAGCCTCGGCGGCACCTTCGTCGCGGTGATGGACGAGGAGTTCCAGCAGGCCCAGACGGCCGGCGGCTACGCCAAGGAGATGTCGGACGCTTATAAGCAGAAGCAGGCGGCGCTGATCGCCGAGACGATCAAGAAACAGGACATCGCCATCTGCACCGCCCTGATCCCCGGCCGCGCGGCGCCGACGCTGATCAGCGAGGAGATGGTCAAGTCGATGAAGCCGGGTTCGGTGATCGTCGACCTGGCGGTGGAAAACGGCGGCAACTGCCCGCTCTCCGAGCCCGGCAAGGTCGTGGTCAAGCACGGCGTCACCCTGGTCGGCCACACCAACGTGCCGAGCCGCATCGCCGTCGACGCCACCGCGCAGTACGCCCGGAACCTGTTCAACTTCCTCGCCGTCATCGTCGACAAGAAGGCGGGCACGCTCAACATCGATCCCGCCGACGAGATCATCAAGGGCGTGATGCTGACGCGCGACGGCGCGATCGTCCACCCGGCCTTCGCAGGAGCTTGAGCCATGGATCCCTCGCAGCTCACCGATACCGCGGCCCAGCTCGCCAACGACGCCGCGGCGCTTGCCGCCAAGGCGCGCATGCTGGCCGAGAAGACCGCCCTGCTCGCCCAGCAGAGCGGCGGCGGTGTCGACATCCTGACCATGGGCATCACGGTCTTCGTGCTGGCCTGCTTCGTCGGCTACTACGTCGTCTGGCGGGTGACGCCGGCGCTGCACTCGCCGCTGATGGCCGTGACCAACGCCATCTCCAGCGTGATCATTGTCGGTGCGCTGCTCGCGGCCGGTGCCAGCCAGGTCGGCTTCTCGCGCACCATGGGCTTCCTCGCCATCGTCCTCGCCTCGGTCAACATCTTCGGCGGGTTCGTGGTGACGCAGCGCATGCTCGGCAAGTTCAAGAAAAAAGACGCGGCGAAGTAGGGCGGGGGACGACGAATCATGAGCGAGAATCTCGCGGCCCTCCTCTATCTGGTCTCGGCCGTCTGCTTCATCATGTCGCTGCGCGGCCTGTCGTCGCCGGAGACGGCGCGCCAGGGCAACCTCTACGGCATCGTCGGCATGGCCATCGCCGTGGTCACCACGCTGGCTTCGCCCTCGATGGGCGGCTTCCGCACCATCTTCGCCGGCGTGGTCATCGGCGGCGCCATCGGCACCGTCATCGCGCTACGCGTGCAGATGACGGCGCTGCCGCAGCTGGTCGCCGCCTTCCACTCGCTGGTCGGCCTCGCGGCGGTCTTCGTGGCGGCGGCGGCGCTCTATTCGCCGGCTTCGTTCGGCATCGGCGTGCCGGGCGACATCAAGACCGCCAGCCTGATCGAGATGGGCCTCGGCACGGCCATCGGCGCCATCACCTTCACCGGCTCGGTGGTCGCCTTCGCCAAGCTGCAGGGGCTGGTCTCCGGCGCGCCCCTCATGTTCCCCATGCAGCATCC
>VGEI01000512.1 GCA_016869415.1 Alphaproteobacteria bacterium | reverse complement strand
AGGCGCTCTCTGTTCGTTGCCCTCGAGCGGTTTGGTGGGCGCTTTACGGACCTGTTGTTAACGCAGAGCACCGAGGACGCCGAAGATGCGGTGAATGAAGGCATTGCGCCGCGCGATCGCGTACTGGCGATCGGCAATGGCGTCGATGTCGCGCGCTTCGATCCGGCGAGAGTCGGCGCTGGCGACACGGCGCGTGCGGCCTTGGGAATTCCTCGCGATGCCTTCGTGATCGGCATGATCGGGCGCCAGGTGCGTGAAAAGGGCATTGCCGAGTTCCTCGTCGCCGCCATGGCGGTGGCCCCGCGTCATCCGCGGGCATGGTTTCTGCTGGTCGGTGAGCGCCTCGCCAGCGATCATGCGGCCGGCATCGATGCCGAGTTCGCCGCCGCGCGTGCCGCACTTGGCGAGCGGCTGGTGGCGTCGGGACATCGCTCCGATGTCGCGGAGCTGCTGGCGGCGATGGACCTGTTCTGCCTTCCCTCCTGGCGCGAGGGCATGCCGCGCACTATTATTGAAGCCATGATGATGGCGAGGCCCGTGCTCGCCACCGACATCCGCGGGTCGCGCGAGGAAGTGATGGCCGGGCAGACAGGGCTGCTGGTGCCGACGCGCTCGCCGCAGGCCCTGGCGGCGGCCATGGAGCGCTTTCTCGCCAACCCGGAATGGGCGCGGGAGCTGGGTCGCGCCGGCCGGGAGCGTGCGCTGCTGCTTTATGATGAACGGAAAGTCGTCGCGCGACAGCTGGAGCGGATTGCCCTCGCGGTGCGTGGAGTTGATCCGCTTTCGTGGACACCTCAACCTTGAAGGGAAAGGAGTTCACGGTGCCAGCAACCAAGCCGCCGTACGCGGTGCAAATCCGACAACAGATGGTCGAACTGGTGAAGGCCGCGCGCAAGCCCGCCGAGCTGCAGCGCGGGTTCGTTTGTAGCGCGCAAAGCATTTCGACTTGGGTCGCCCGAGCGGCCACCGACAGCGGCAAGCCGCTTCGGAGGAGGGACGTGCTCACCAGTGCTGAGCGCGAGGAACTCGCCCGGCTTTGCCGCGAGAACCGGCAACTTAAGCTGGAGCGCGACATCCTGGCAAAGGCTACGGCCTGGTTCGCCGGCAAAGGCCACAAGACGTCCAACTAGATCGGTTTTCCACACCGGTCAATCAGGATTCAAGGCAAGTCAGTTCTATTTCCTGCGTCTGGGCTTTCACGACGGCGTTCCGGGCCTGGTGCACATCCCTGTCAGCTGCTCGGCCAGCTTTGGCAAGTATGCGAAAATAGTAATATTTTGGCGCAATCCCGAATGAAGGTCCTGATCACCGGCGCCGCCGGGTTTATCGGCATGCACGTCTGCGAGCGCCTGCTCGCTCGTGGCGACGAGGTGATCGGCGTCGACAACCTCAACAATTACTACGATGTGCGCCTCAAGGAGGCGCGGCTGGCGCGTTTGACGCCAGAAGCCCGCTTCAGGCTGGCGAGGCTCAACATCGCGGACCGTACTGCTATCGCGGACTTGTTCGCCCGCGAGAAACCCCAACAGGTGATCAATCTAGCGGCCCAGGCCGGGGTGCGCTATTCGCTAGTGAATCCCCACGCCTATGTAGACAGCAACGTGGTCGGTTTCGTGAATATCCTAGAGGGCTGTCGCCACGCCGGCGTCGAGCATTTTGTGTATGCCAGCAGTTCCAGCATCTACGGCGGCAACGAGCGCATGCCCTTCTCTGAGCATGACAACGTCGATCATCCGATCAGCCTCTATGCCGCGACCAAGAAGTCAAACGAATTGATGGCGCACACCTACAGCCACCTGTTCGGCATTCCGACCACCGGCCTGCGCTTCTTCACCGTATATGGCCCCTGGGGCCGGCCGGACATGGCCCTGTTCCTGTTCGCCAAGGCCATCCTCGAAGACCGCCCGATCGATGTCTTCAACCATGGCAGGATGCGTCGTGACTTTACCTACATCGACGACATCGCCGAGGGCGTGATTCGCGTCCTCGAAAGACCACCCATTCCAAATCCGGCCTTCGACAAGCAAGTACCTGATCCAGCCTCGAGCTGGGCTCCCTACCGAGTGTTCAACATCGGCAACCAGCAGCCGGTGGAACTGATGGCTTACATCGAGGCCCTGGAACAGGCGCTGGGCAAGACGGCGCAGAAGAATTTTCACCCGCTGCAGGACGGCGACGTGCCCTTCACCCATGCCGACACGTCGGAACTCAACCGTATCACCGGCTTTGCCTCCAAAACCCAGGTGGTCGATGGCGTCAAGCGCTTCGTGGATTGGTATCGGAGCTACATGCATGTTTGATTGGCGCGGGTTTGTCTGCGCGGGCGTGCCATTGTTGTCCTGGCCGCTGCCGGCCACGGTTTCCGATTCCCCGGCCCCGCCCCTGCTGCTGGCTGAGCGTTTCACGAAGGCATCGATGCCCGAGATCGTCTGTGCCGGCGGTGACGGCGTCGGCACCCACACCGCGTCCTTGCCCGGCTGGCCCAGCACCGGCTCGTAGGACAGCGGCTTGGCCTGTGCCTGGGCGAGCGCCGGCCCGGCGGCTAGGACTAGGGCAAAGGCGAGGGCGGCGCGGAAAATCGTGGTCCGCCGCTGATTGATCGTCTTAGTTCAGCTCGAGGCGACCGGCGCGGACCTTGCCC
>VGEI01000511.1 GCA_016869415.1 Alphaproteobacteria bacterium | reverse complement strand
GCCATGCACACGACCGGCCAGGGTTTCATGATGGCCTTCCAGGCCGCCGGGCCGCATGCGCAGGACCGCGGGCTTGAGGCTGTCGCCTATGCCTACGCCGAGATGAGCCGCGTGCCGACATCGGCGCGCTGGGAGAAGGCCACGGGCCGCGGCGATCCCATCCGCCTCGACAAGACCTATACGCTCGTCCCGCGCGGCATCGGCCTGGTCATCGGCGTCTCGACCTTCCCCACCTGGAATGGCTATCCGGCGATTTTTGCCGACCTCGCCACCGGCAACCCGGTCATCGTCAAGCCGCACCCGGCGGCGATCCTGCCGCTGGCCATCACCGTCAAGGTGGCGCGCGAGACGCTGAAGGAAGCCGGCTTCGATCCCAACCTCGTGCTGCTGGCCGCCGACGAAGCGGGCGCGCCGATCACTCAGGAGCTGGCCAGGCGGCCGGAGATCGCGCTCATCGACTACACCGGCGGCCCAGGCTTCGCCGATTGGCTGGAGAAGAACGCCGGCCACGCGACGCTGTTCGCCGAGAAAGCCGGTGTCAACACAGTGGTCATCGAGTCGACAGGCGACTCGAAAGGCATGCTGCAGAATCTCGCCTTCTCGCTCTCGCTCTACTCGGGCCAGATGTGCACGACGCCCAAGACCATCTTCATTCCGGCCGAGGGCATCGAGACCGAGGCGGGCCGCCAGTCCTTCGACGACGTGGCCCGTGGCCTTGCTATCGCCATCGACAAGCTGCTGGGCGATCCGGCGCGTGCCGCCGAGATCCTCGGCTGCATCCAGAACCCGGCCGTACTCAAGCGGGTCGACGGCGCGGCGCGTGAGGGAATGGTCGTCAGGCAGTCAGCACCGTTGCAGCACCCGCAATTCGCCGCGGCGCGCGTGCAGACGCCGCTCCTGGTGCGCGTCGACACCAAGCGCGAAGGGGTCTATGGCAATGAGACCTTCGGGCCGGTGACCTATCTTGTCCCGGTCGACAGCGGCGCCGACGGCGTGACAAGAGCGATGACGCTGGCGCGGACCAAAGGAGCCATCACGGCCGCGCTCTATTCGACGGATCAGGCACTGATCGCCCGGGCGGTCGATGCCGCGGCCGAAGCGGGTGTGGCGCTGTCATGCAATCTCACCGGCGGGATCTACGTCAACCAGTCTGCGGCCTTCAGTGACTATCACGCGACCGGCTGCAACCCGGCCGCCAACGCCTCACTGACCGACGCCGCCTTCGTGGCGCCGCGCTTCCACGTGGCCCAGGCGCGCATCCCGGTGGCGGGCTGAACATGCCGTTCTATGAGATCGACGGCATCGTGCCGGTGGTCGACCCGACGAGCTTCGTCCACCCGACGGCCAGCGTCATCGGCGACGTAATCATCGGTCCCCACTGCTATGTCGGGCCGGGTGCGAGCCTGCGCGGCGATTTCGGTCGTCTGGTGATGGTGCGGGGCGGCAATCTGCAGGATGGCTGCATCGTGCACGGGTTTCCCGGCACCGACACGGTGATGGAAGAGGACGCGCATATCGGCCATGGTGCAGTCGTCCACGGTGCTACGGTGAAGCGCAACGCCCTCATCGGCATGAACGCCGTGCTGATGGACGGCTGCATCATCGGCGAGGACGCCTTCGTCGCGGCCATGGCCTTCGTCAAGGCGGGGTTCGAGGTGCCACCACGGCATCTGGCCGCGGGCATCCCGGCCAAGCTCGTGCGACCGCTGACCGACAAGGAAATCGCCTGGAAAGTGGAAGGCACACGGGAATACCAGGAGCTGACCCGCCGCTGCCTGGTTTCGTTCAGGGAGGTGACACCCCTCAGCGCCCCCGAACGTGATCGCAAGCGCTTCGCCGGCAGTGCCGCAATACCTTTGTATAAAGTGAAAGGCAGCTAGTCCGCTCCCTTGTTTAATAAGTCTTAACGTTAATCTGGAAAGGTCAGCGCACGCCGTCGAACGCTGATCGACGCTGCCTTCATTGGGACCTCCGGATTTGACCGGCACGTGTACGCCGTCCAGCGACTCATCTTCCGACGGGCAAGGATTCTCACGTCGCTCGCGTGCCGTGCCGATTGTGGTCGCCGGGCTCATCGCGGGCATTTTCGTCTTTCTCGGCGTCGCCGTGCTCGGCGATCTTCTCTTTATCCTGGAGCTGGACTCTTCTCACACAGCGTCCTGGGCGCCGGTCCATCTGGCCGCAGCGGTCGTGGCCTTCCTGCTGGTCGCCGTCCTGGGACATGTCCTGCATCGCCAGTTCGCTCAGCTACGCTCGCTGTCGGAGGATCTGCGCCGTGGCGAGGAGAAGTTTCGCGTTTACGCCGAGCTCGGCTCGGACTGGTTCTGGGAGACCGACAGGACGCACCGTTTTGTCGAGATCGCCGGAGCTCATCGAGACAGTGGCGTCCTGCCGGTGGACCGCGTGCTCGGGCGCTCGCGCATGGATCTGGTGCGCGAGGGCAAGATCGTCGGCGACCTCGACTCACCGCACTGGCGTCAGCACGTCGCGGCGCTCGAGGCGCGTTTGCCGTTCCACAACTTCGTCTACGCGATCGGTGATGGGGAGCGGTTTCGACGCTCGTCGTCAGCGGCGTGCCGATCTTCGGCGGCGACGGCCGGTTCCTCGGTTACCGCGGCATTACTTCTAATGTGACTGCGGCCAAGC
>VGEI01000510.1 GCA_016869415.1 Alphaproteobacteria bacterium | reverse complement strand
CCTCGGCGAAAAGCAGTGCTTCCTGGGTGCAAGCGACGACTACCGGCAACCCGGCGTACAGCGCGCGCTCGAGGTTCGACACCTGGCTACGGCAGAGCAGCGTGTTGACGTCGAGACCGGGCGCCGCGCCGCAGGCTTTCGCGAGTGCCTTGCCGTCGATCGACATCGTCCCGTTGCAGTCGCAGACGAGAACGGTCTTGCCGTTGATCTCCATCGGACGACCATAGCGACCGCCGCGCCACTATTCACCCGGATTCTTTCCGCTGTCGGCCGCGCGAGCGGCCGGCTGCCAGCGGTTCAGGGCGAGCGGATTTCCTCCCAGTGATGACAAGCGACCTGCCAGGCACGCTCGTCTCCGTCGTCGCGCAGGGTCGGGCGCTCTTGCGCGCAGATCTCGCTCGCCCAGCGGCAGCGCGTGCGGAAGGCGCAGCCGCTCGGCGGATCGAGCGGTGAGGGCGGATCGCCGCTCAGCGACAGGCGTGGCTTCGTCCTCTCGCGGCGCGGATCGGGGCTAGGAGCTGCCGCGAGCAGCGCCTGCGTATAGGGATGACGCGGCGCGGCAAATAGCCGGGAGCGTGGCGCAATCTCCACCACGCGGCCGAGGTAGAGCACCATCACCCGGTGGCTGAGATGACGGACCACCGCCAGGTTGTGGGAAATGAAGATGAGCGCGAGGCCGAACTCGCGCTGCAGGGCCGCCAGCAGGTTGATGATCTGAGCCTGAATGGAGACGTCGAGTGCGGAGACCGGCTCGTCGCAGACGATCAGTCTGGGACGGAGGATCATGGCCCGGGCAATGCCGATGCGCTGGCACTGGCCGCCGGAGAATTCGTGGGGATAGCGGTTGAGCATCTCCGGCGACAGCCCCACCTTACCCAGCATGTCGCGGACCCGCGAGCGGACTTCGCTCGGTGGCAGGCCGGGCTCGAAGGTCACCAGCGGCTCGGCCACGATGTCGCCGACGGTCATGCGCGGATCGAGCGCCGCCAGTGGATCCTGGAAAATGATCTGGAAGTCACGGCGCAGGGGTCGCACCGCGGGCTCGGCGAGCGGCATCAGGTCCCGGCCCAGCCAGACGATCTGCCCGGCGGTGGCCGGCAGCAGGCGCAGCAGGGCCCGGCCCAGGGTCGACTTGCCGCAGCCGGACTCGCCGACGATGCCCAGGGTCTCGCCGGCCTGCAGCTCGAAGCTGACATCGTCCACGGCGGCCAGCTGGCGGGGCGGCGCGAACAGGGTGGCACCGCGCAGCGCGAACTGCACTCTCAGACCGCGGACCGAGAGCAGCGGGTCTGCCGTCATGCGGCGCTGACCTTGAGGCAGGCGGCCGAGCGGCCGGGACCCAGCGGTATGAGCAGCGGGACCGTCGCCCGGCAACTTTCCTCGGCCTGGCGGCAGCGCGGCGCAAAGGCACAGCCAGGCGGCAGCCGCTGCAGGTTCGGCGGATAGCCCGGAATGGTGGGTAGCTCCGGGGTGTCTGAGGGTTCGGTGCGCGGCAGCGAGGTCAGCAGCGCACGGGTGTAGGGGTGGCGCGGCGTGTCGAATATCGCCTGGCTGTCGGCCAGTTCCACGGCGCGGCCGGCATACATCACCATCACCCGGTCGGCCAGCCGGGCGATGACCCCGAAATCGTGGCTGACGAGGGCGATGGCAGTACGGAAATCCCGGCGGATATCGGCCAGCAGATCGAGGATCTGGGCCTGCACCGTGACATCGAGCGCCGTGGTCGGCTCGTCGCAGATCAGCAAGTCGGGCCGGCAGAGCAGGGCCATGGCGATCATCACGCGCTGGCGCATGCCGCCCGAGAATTCGTGAGGATAGAGATCGAAGCGCCGCCGTGCATCGGGAATGCGCACCCGGTCCAGCATCTCGAGGGCCTGCCGGCGGGCCTGGCTCTCGCTCAAACCTTCGTGCACCACCAGAACCTCGCTGAGCTGGCGGCTCACCCGCAGGTAGGGGTTGAGCGAGGTCATCGGGTCCTGGAACACCATGGCGATGCGCCCGCCGCGGATGGCGTTGAGCGCCCCGGGCTCCAGCCCCAGGATGTCGCGGCCGCGGTAGCGCACGCGGCCCTGCGCCCGCCCGTTGGCGGCGAGCAGCCCCATGATCGCCAGGAAGAGCTGGCTCTTGCCCGAGCCAGACTCGCCGACGACGCCCAGCGTCTCGCCGGCGGCGATCGCCAGGCTGACGCCGTCGACCGCCGCCACCTCGCCTTCGGGCGAGGCGAAGCGCACGCTCAGATCATCGACGGCCAGGACGGTGTCCATGCTCAGCGGTCTTTCGGGTCGAGGGCGTCGCGCAGCCCGTCGCCGATGAAGTTGAAGCTGAACAGCGTCAAGGCGAGGAAGGTCGCAGGAAAGACCAGCAGCCAGGGCGCGGTCTCGATCTGCTGGGCGCCTTCGCTGATCAGCACGCCCCAGCTAGTCATCGGCTCCTGCACGCCCAGGCCGAGGAAGCTGATGAAGGATTCGACCAGCATGACGTGCGGGATGGTCAGCGTGACATAGACAGCCACCGGTCCCAGCGTGTTAGGCACGATGTGCCGGCGGATGATGGTCAGCGGTCGCACGCCGGTGGCCCGCGCCGCTTCGATGAATTCGCGGCGCTTCAGGCTCAGGGTCTGGCCGCGGACGATGCGCGCCATGGTAATCAACC
>VGEI01000509.1 GCA_016869415.1 Alphaproteobacteria bacterium | reverse complement strand
GCTCGAGGCGCTCCATACCCGGGCAAGCCGAGAAAGAACGGCAGGAAAGCCTCTAGATGCTGGGCGATCGCGGAAACGCAATGAATCAAAGCGCCTAGCGGCGATGCCGGCCCCGGCCCAAGGCGCGTGCTATCGTCCGCGCCCACACCCGATTCGCCCATGAACGATTCCCCGATTTTCAGCACGCCGGCTGCAGCGCCCGCCCCGAACGACGCGGTGGTCGCAACACCGATGCTGGCGCAGTACCTGGAGATCAAGCGCGCCCATCCCGGCAGCCTGCTCTTCTACCGGATGGGCGATTTCTACGAGCTATTCTTCGAGGATGCGGTGACCGCCGCGCGGGCGCTCAGCCTCACGCTCACCAGGCGCGGCAAGCACGACGGCGAGGACATCCCGATGTGCGGCGTGCCGGTGCACGCGGCCGAGACCTATCTTTCGCGTCTCATCCGCCAGGGCTTCCGGGTCGCGGTCTGCGAGCAGACCGAGGATCCGGCCGCGGCCAAGAAACGCGGTTCCAAGGCGGTGGTCCAGCGCGAGGTGGTCCGCATCATCACGCCGGGCACGCTGACCGAAGACGCATTGCTCGAGGCCAACCGTCACAACTACCTCGCCGCAGTGGCTGAGACCGGCGGGGCGGGCAGCGGGGCGCTAGGCCTCGCCTGGCTCGATCTCTCGACCGGCGAGTTCTGGCTGCAGCCCGTCGATCCACCACGCCTCGGTTCGGCGCTGGCGCGGCTGGCTGCCGGCGAGATCCTGGTGCCGGACCGGCTGGTCGAACGGCCCGACCTGATTGAGGCCTTTGCCGCCTGGAAGCAGGCGCTGACCCCGCTGCCGTCGTCGCGCTTCGACAGCGACAACGGCCGACGCCGGCTAGAGAGTCTTTACGGCGTCAGGGCGCTCGATGGCTTCGGCGCTTTCGGCCGCGCCGAGCTGGCCGCCGGCGGCGCCTTGGTCGACTACGTCGACCTGACACAGAAGGGCAGGTTGCCGCGGCTCGGCCTGCCGACCCGCGTGGCCGAGGCCGGTGTGCTGGAGATCGATCCGGCGACGCGGCGCAATCTCGAACTCGCCGAGACGCTGACTGGCGAGCGGCGGGGCTCGCTGCTCTCTGCCATCGACCGCACGCTTACCGGTGCGGGTGCCCGCCTGCTGGCGGCGCGCCTCGCCGCCCCGCTGACCGACCCGGCGGCCATCGACCGCCGCCTCGACATGGTCGCCTGGTTCGCCGCAGATTCCCGCAAGCGCGAGGCGTCGCGCGCCGCGCTCAAGGGTGTAGGCGATATCGAGCGCGCGCTGTCGCGCATCGGTCTCGGCCGCGGCGGCCCACGCGATCTCGCTGGCCTGCGCGACGCGCTGGCCCAGGTGCCCGCCCTGCGGACCGTGATCGGCGAAGGCGGACTTGCCGGCATGCCCGAGGGGTTGAGCCAGGCGCTCCGCGATCTCGGCGAGCACGACGTTCTTGTCGAGCGCCTGCGTCGCGCCCTGGCTGGCGACCTGCCGCTGCTGGCGCGCGACGGAGGCTTCGTGGCCGCAGGCTACTCGGCTGAGCTCGACGAGCTACGTGCCTTGCGTGACGAAAGCAGGCGCCTGATTGCCGGCCTGCAGGCGAAATACAGTGCTGAGACGAAGATCCCGAGCCTCAAGATCAAGCACAACAACGTGCTGGGCTATTTCATCGAGGTGACGCAGGTCCACGCCGACAAGATCACGCCCGGTGCCGGCAGTACATTCATCCACCGCCAGACCATGGCCGGCGCGATGCGCTTCACCACGGTCGAGCTCGGCGAGCTTGAGACCAAGATCGTCAGCGCCGCCGACAAGGCGCTGGCGCTTGAGCTGAAGCTGTTCGACGATCTCATCAAGGAGGTCTTCGCCCGAGCGCCGGAGATCGCGCTCGCCGCACGGGCGCTGGCCGAGCTCGACGTCGCCGCCGCTCTCGCTGAGCTGGCGATCGAGCGTCGCTACTGCCGGCCGGTCGTGGACGGCTCGTGCGATCTGGCGATCAAGGCGGGCCGTCATCCTGTGGTCGAAGCGGCCCTGCTCGAATCCGGCGGCCCGGCCTTTGTCGCCAATGACTGCGTCCTGGGTGATCCCGGTGCGAGCGGGGGCAAGAAGATCTGGCTGCTCACCGGTCCCAACATGGCCGGCAAGTCGACCTTCCTGCGCCAGAACGCGCTGATCGTCATCCTGGCGCAGATGGGTGCCTATGTGCCGGCCGAAGCGGTGCGGCTGGGCGTCGTCGACCGGCTGTTCAGCCGGGTCGGGGCCGCTGACGATCTGGCACGTGGCCGCTCCACCTTCATGGTGGAGATGGTGGAGACGGCGGCGATCCTCAACCGCGCCACCGAGCGCTCTCTGGTGATCCTCGACGAGATCGGCCGTGGGACGGCGACGTTCGACGGGCTGTCGATCGCCTGGGCCGCGGTCGAGTATCTGCACGAGGTCAATCGCAGCCGCGCTCTCTTCGCCACGCACTACCACGAGCTGACCGCGCTCGCGGCACGGCTGAGCGGGCTCGCCTGCTGGACGATGCGCGTCAAGGAATGGCAGGGCGACGTGGTTTTCCTGCATGAGGTGGCGCCGGGCGCGGCCGACCGCTCCTATGGCATCCACGTGGCACGACTCGCCGGGCTGCCAGCTGTGGTGATCGCGC
>VGEI01000508.1 GCA_016869415.1 Alphaproteobacteria bacterium | reverse complement strand
GTGCACTGCTGGCGGCCCTCCCCGAAGACGAGCGCGGCTACCTGATGGAGCACGTTGCCGAGGCGGAGCCCAGGCACTGGCCGCGCATCAAGGCCGGAATCGAACAGGCCGTCGAGGACTATCGGACACGCGGCTTCACGCTGTCGGCGGGGGATTGGCAGCGGGACGTTCATGCCGTCGGCGTGGCGCTGAAACCGCCCGACGGCTCGCCGATTCTGGCGCTCAATTGCGGCGGGCCGGCGTTTCTCTACGACCGCAAGCGGCTGGTCAACGATTTCGGGCCGCGCCTCGTCAATCTTGTGCGCAATGTCGAGGCGGCGATCGGCCGGCGGTAGAAGACGTCAGCGAACAGGGCGGAGAGTCCCGCCCACGCGGGAGGACAGGCGATGGCGATGGACGCGGAGACTTTCAAGCAGCTGCTCGACACCGTGGAGCGCTTCGTGCGCGAGAAGCTGGTGCCGGCCGAGGCGCGGATCGCCGAGGAGGACCGCATTCCCGACGAGATTCGCCAGGGCATGCGCGAGCTCGGTCTTTTCGGCCTGACCGTGCCGCCGGAATACGGCGGTGTCGGCCTCACCATGAGCGAAGAGGTGGAGCTCTTCTTCGTGCTCGGCCAGACCTCGCCGGCCATCCGCTCGATCATGGGCACCAACAACGGCATCGGCTCGCAAGGCATCGTGCTCGACGGCACGGAAGAGCAGAAGAAGAAGTACCTGCCCAGGCTCGCTTCCGGTGAGATGATCGGCTCTTTCGCCTTGACCGAGCCCGGCGCCGGCTCGGACGCGGCCAGCCTCAAGACCAGCGCCAGGCGCGACGGCAACGGCTACGTTCTGAACGGGACAAAGAGGTTCATCACCAACGCGCCGCACGCCGGCGTGTTCACCGTCATGGCGCGCACCGATCCCTCGAAGCCGGGAGCCGACGGTATCTCGGCGTTTCTGGTCGATGCCAGCACCAGGGGCCTCAGCATCGGCAAGATCGACAAGAAGATGGGCCAGAAGGGCGCCCACACCGCCGACGTCATATTCGAGGACTGCCGCGTGCCGGGTGACGCGCTTTTGGGCGGCAAGGAGGGGCTGGGTTTCAAGACGGCGATGAAGGTGCTCGATCGCGGCCGCCTGAGCATCGCCGCGGTCTGCGTCGGCGTGGCCGAGCGGCTGATCCGCGACAGCGTCAACTATGCGATGGAGCGCCAGCAATTCGGCAAGCCGATCGCCGAGTTTCAGCTCATCCAGGCGATGCTCGCCGACAGCCGGACCGAATGCTACGCCGCCCGAGCCATGGTCGCGGACGCGGCGGCCCGGCGCGACGCCGGGCAGAATGTCAGCATGGAAGCCGCCTGCTGCAAATACTACGCGAGCGAGATGGTCGGCCGCGTGGCTGACCGGGCGGTGCAGATCTACGGCGGCGCCGGGTACATCGCCGACTACGGCGTGGAACGCTTCTATCGCGACGTGCGGCTCTTCCGGCTCTATGAGGGGACGAGCCAGATCCAGCAGCTGGTCATCGCCCGTCACATGCTGCGCGAGGCGAAGCACGCATGACCGTCACGGCGGCGAATCTCGACGCTCTGCTGGCGTCGCTGCCGCCGAGGCTTTCCCACATCGTGCGGCCCTGGGCGGGGCGCGTGCCGGACAAGCTCGCCCTGGCCGAGGGCACGCAGCGCTGGACCTATAGCGAGCTGGCGCGCCTGGTGGGCGAGACGGCCGGGCGCCTGCGCCGGCTTGGCGTGCGGCCGGGCGACCGGGTGATGAGTATCGGCGAGAACGGCCTGGTGGTGGCAGCGCTGATCCTGGCGGCGGCCGAGCTCGACGCCTGGGCGGTGATCGTTAATGCCCGGCTGTCGGCCCGCGAGGTCGAGGCCATCGCCGCACACGCCAGGCCGCGGCTCGTCTGCTTTGCCGTCTCCTCCCCCGAGGCGAAAGTCCATGCCGAGCGCTGCGGGGCCATGCCGCTCGATCTTGGCGCGGTCGGGCCTGTGTGGGCCACACAGCCTGACCACGCCTCGCTGCCCGAACCGGTGCACGCCGACGGAAGCCGCCAATGCGCTGTGCTGCTCTACACTTCCGGCACAACTGGCGAACCGAAGGGAGTGATGCTAAGCCACAGCAGCCTGCTCTATATCGCCGCGGTGTCGGGCGGTCTTCGGCGGCTGTCGCCGGACGATCGGTGCTACGGTGTGCTGCCGTTGGCGCATGTCTTCGGGCTGGCTTCGGTGTTCCTCGGCTCGCTCTACCATGGCGCAGCACTCCATCTGGTACCGCGCTTCGACCCAGCCGCCGTCGCCACGGCGCTGGAGCACGACCGTCTAACGGTGGTCCAGGGGGTGCCGGCGATGTACGCCCGCTTCCTCGCGCATCTGAAGGCTAAAGGTCAGACCGCGCTCGCCCACCCGGCCCTGCGTTTCCTGTCCTCGGGCGGTGCCGCCCTCGACCTCGCGCTCAAGCATGGCATCGAGCGGCTGTTCGGCATGCCGCTCTACAACGGCTACGGCCTGACCGAGTGCGCGCCGACCATCTCCCAGACCCTGCTCGATGCACCGCGACACGACGATTCGGTTGGCGTCCTGCTGCCGGGCATCGTCGCCCGGCTGGCGGGCAGCTCTGAAGACGGTGTGGGGGAGCTGTGCGTCAAGGGGCCCGGCGTCATGCTCGGCTATTACCGGGCGCCCGAGGCCACGGCTGCGACCAT
>VGEI01000507.1 GCA_016869415.1 Alphaproteobacteria bacterium | reverse complement strand
GTCGCGAAGGGCCTGCGGCGCGGTGTCGAGGAACAGGTATTTCCGTGTATCGGCCGCGCCGATCTCCTGGGCGGGGGCTCCATCCGGAACGCTCACCGTGCGCTGAAACCCGCACTGGATCGCGATCATCGCGTCGAACTCGCCCTCGGTTATAATCAGCGGCTCCGAGGCCAGCGTCTCATCGGCGATTGCGTCCCAGTTCCAGAAGATTTTCGGCGCGTCCGGATCCTGCGCGAACCGCTTCTCGCCGGCGAGGGAGCGGTATTTGTGATTCACCGCCTTGCCGCCGCGAAAGTACGGGATCGCGATCGAGTCAGGGCCAAGCTTGAGCGAGCTTTCGACGCCTAACCGGACCAGCGTTTCCTCGTCCAAGCCACGATCGCGGAGCAGCGTCAGGTGCCGTTCGCTGAGTGCCATTTTCGCCTCTCGTCCCGCCGTGCCAGCCGCAGTGGTGGCAGTTGAACCGAACCGATCCGCCGCCCTCGATCAGCACCGAAAGGCACGGATCGCGCTTGTTGCGCCGGGTGTGGCTGCACTTCGGACAGGTCGTCTTCCGGTTTCCCGGCGACGTGTTGCGCAGCACGATTCCAAGCTTTGCCAGCGCTTCCATGGGTCACCCGGGCGATCTCAGGCCGGGGGTCGCCTCGACGTAGACGGCCACGCCGGGTTTCGGCGCCTCTCGGCGCGGGGCCCGACCACGGTCGACGTCCTCGCGGATCCAGTTTCGCCACGCCGCAAGCCAGTCGGTTTTCGCCGCGTTCGGTTGACCGCTCGCGAGCCAGTGATCGCGGAACCTTGCCGCCGCGCGGTTGATCCAGGGCTGGATCGCCGCGAGCCCGGCGCCGCCGGGCAGCAGCTCGGTCGTTGCCCAATCGCGCCAATCGTCCGGCAGGGTCCAGTCCGTCGCAAGTCGCGCCTTTATGGCCTTGCCGGGCTTTGGCGGTTTCTCGGCGGGCGCCGCCGACGGAACGGCGGACGGCGCAGACACCGAAGCCGAAGGCGTAGGTGTCTTACCTCCTACATCCTCCCTCCTTCCTCCTACATCCTTCCTCTGCGGATCCAATTCCACATTCGCGGTTTTCGCACTCTGCGACGCGGGCGAATTTAACTGCTTCGCGACTTTCGCTGCCTCCGTGCGACGCGTCTCGCAGTTCTCGGCTAGTTCGTCGCAAGTAAATTGCTGTGCGAATTCATCATCCGTCATATTTCGCTTCAGCGAATTGCAGGGCTTGCAGACTGCGACAAGGTTGTCGAGGTGATCGCTGCCGCCGCGAGAAACCGGGATCCGGTGGTCTATCTCGAGCGACGTTGCCTTCTTCCGATAGAAGGTGATCTCGCTTGCACAATAGTGGCAGGTGCCATCTTGGCGGTCGCAAAGAAGGCGACCCAATGCGGTACCGCGCGTCGGTGCCGCAGCCTCTAGCCCTTCTTCGAGAGCGGCGTAATGCGTAATGTCGTTTGGACACGGGTGAACTCTTTGCGGTGACTTCGGCCGCTGCCACTTGCCGAAATTGCGGATGGCGCCGAACCGCCGTCCGTCAATCTCGAACTTCTTGACGATGTTGACACCCTCCAGCTCAGCTAAAAGGGCTGGCACATCGACGTCGTCGGCGGGCAGTAAACGCATCTTGAGCCCGACCGGCTTCCACTCAAACACGCCCTGATCGTCGGCTTCATTGCGGAGCGCCAGGGCCAGTAGGCGCGCGAAGGCGCTGACCGACACGAAAGCCTCGTCGGTCCACTGACCGGGATGCACAGAGCGGATACGGGCCATCAGTGAACAGCTCCAATCAGGATGTTCGGCGATTGCTCCCAGCCGTTGATGGCGTCCAGCCGGGCGGATGCCTGGCGAGCCTCGCTGAGGGAGAGGCCCATGCTCAGCGCAAAAGCCTGGAAGGCCGATTGCACGGCGACACGGGTCACCTGGGACTGGTGTTCGAGATAGGCCAGCCGCGCGTTGAGGAGCGCAGCCCATGCCGCAGACTCGGCAGGAGAACGGGCAGCGGCGAAGGAGATGATATCGCTCACGTCCCGATCTCGGTGCACGCCATCACGACGTCGTCGCGGAACCTGAGCGCGTCCTTGGGCTCGAGCTTCAGCGTCAGATCAGATGCCGAGGTCGCCCGTCCGGCGCCGTCTCTCGGTGCGTAGAGCGTCACAGCAAGCGAGCCGTCGGGCTCAGCTTGGATGCGATAGGCGCCCCGCTGGCTCATGCTGCGACCCCGGCCCGCTTCGGCTTTCTCAGCACAGCGAATCCGGGCCCGAGCGCGAGCGCTTCCTTGCCCGCAGCTCTTTCCGCCAGCGTAGGCGCCGGCCGCCAAGCGATCGCCATGTGCTTGGCGCAATAGGAAAAACCGGGCCGGGCGACCGGCGCATTGCACCAGACGGTGTTGAGACCGGCAGGCTTACCCTCGATCCAGCGGCAGCCGGTCGGCGGGATCTCGCCCTTGCGCGTCGGCGCCGGCCTCTTCGCCAGCGGCACATGCCCGGCCGCTACCGACTTCCGGAACCTGCGGCCGAGGATCGCGTTCTTGGTCGTGGGAAAGCCTTCCTCTGTCAGTCGCTTCGCGACGGCGGCGGTCGACAGGCCCTCGGCCAAAAGCGCTTCGACGCGCGCCTCGATCTCAGGTGTCCACTCCCCCAGCTTGCTCATGGCGCTATGTCCTCTGTGCCCTTGGGTTGGGTATGGAC
>VGEI01000506.1 GCA_016869415.1 Alphaproteobacteria bacterium | reverse complement strand
GATTCCGGGCGCCTAGGGCCGGCTAGTGAGCCATCTCGCAGGAGAGCCGGGTCGGCGTCACGTCATCCGTCTCGCTCCTGCAACTTGACTTGCCTGAGCCGTATGCAATTCTTCAGGCAATACATAATATTGGCTGGGGAGGACACCATGGCGGGCACGCGCGAGCGCGGCTTCCTAGAGCTTTATCGTGACGATCCGGAGCGCGCGGATGCCTTAGTCTTCGGCCGCCGCACGGGACTTGGCCGTCGCGGCTTCCTGCAGGGCGCGGGTCTGACGGCCATGAGTGCTGCGGTCGGCGCGCTTATTCCTTTCGCTGACCGCCTGCCTGCGGGCTTCATTCCGGCAGCGTTCGCGCAGGGTGCTGCTCCGGCGCCGAAGCCGCTGAATATGCCGGGCAAGGCCGCGATCATGGTCATCCAGGAACGGCCGCTCAACGCCGAGACGCCCGAGCACATGCTCGACGACGACGTGACGCCGAACGCCAAGTACTTTATCCGCAATAACGGCCTGCCGCCCGATGTGCCGTCCGATCCCAAGGCTTGGAAATTCAAGATCGACGGCGAGGTCAATACGCCGGTCGAGCTGACCTTGGGTGAATTGGAGGGCCGCTTCCAGACGGTGAGCCTGAAATTGCAGCTCGAATGCGGCGGCAACGGCCGTTCGTTCTTCTCGCCGGAGACGCGGGGTAATCAATGGGGCAACGGGGCAGCCGGTTGCGCCGAGTGGACAGGCGTGCGGCTGCGCGATCTGCTGCAGGCCGCCGGCGTCAAGCCGAGTGCCGTATATACCGGGCACTATGGCGCTGATATCCACCTGTCGGGCAATCCGCAGCAGGTGGTGATCTCTCGCGGCATGCGCCTGGCGAAGGCCATGGACGAGCATACGCTGGTGGCTATGCGCATGAACGGCGAGCCGATCCCGCACATCCACGGGGGGCCCGTGCGTCTGGTCGTGCCCGGCTGGGCCGGATCGCTGTCTCAGAAATGGCTGTCGCGCATCTGGATCCGCGACAAGGAGCATGATGGCTCCGGCATGGGCGGCTTCTCCTACCGCGTCATGAAGACGCCGATGGTGCCGGGCGGCAAGGCGGACGAGCAAGACACGCAGATTCTCGAGTCGATGCCGGTGCGCTCGATCATTAGCAATCCAGCCAACGGTACGGAGCTGCCCGACGGCACCCGGCAGATCAGCCTGCGCGGTGCTGCCTGGGCGGGGGACAAGTCGGTGCAGGCGGTGCATGTCTCGACCGATTTCGGCGCGTCGTGGCAACCCACGCGGTTGAGCGCACCGGCCAACCGCTATGCCTGGCAGCGCTGGACGGCGACGGTCAATCTGCCGAGTGCCGGCTACTACGAGATCTGGTCACGGGCCACGGATGCCGACGGCAAGATGCAGCCGCACGTGGCCGGCGGCTGGAACCCGCAGGGTTACGGCAGCAATCCGTTCCATCGGGTCGCCGTGCTCGTGAAGGCGTGACCGCGCGCATTCTCGTCGCGGTCTGGATCGTGGCTGCGGTTCTGGGCCTCTCCCTGGCCCAGAGCCCGGCGCGTGCTGAGGAGGAAAGCCCAGAGGATCTGCCGGCCGGTAAGGGCCGCGACGAGGCTTTCTACGGCTGCACGGCCTGCCATGGCTTCGCCATCATCCGGCAGCAAGGGATGAACAGGGAACGCTGGGACGCGACGATCCAGGATATGCAGGTACGCCACAACATGCCGGAGCCGGATGCCGCAGATCGGGAGCTCATGCTCGACTACCTTGCGATCGCTTTCCCTCCACGCCAGCGTGGTCGGCCGAACCCGTTTCTTAACCGCTGAGCAGCCCGTCCGGGTCGGGATCTGATCCAGCCAGCTGGAATCGCAGACCAGCCCTATCCGGTTAGATCAAACCCCAAGATTGCGCGCTCTCAGGCTTTCTGTTGTGCTGGTCACTGATGGGTACCGTCGCGAGGTTGGTAGGAATTGAGTGTGGCGTAGTCTCCGGGGTGTTTCAACCTCGAATCGTCCGGCATTGAAGGGCCGGACTGGAGACCACGCCATGACAAGCATTACCACGAAGCCTGGTTTTTCGCAGGCAGCAGCCGAGATGGCTGTTGATCTTTTCGACAACTGGTTTGATCCGATCGAGACCGAGGTGCGCGCCCGGGCGCGCGGGTTCATCGAGGAGCTGATCCGCGGCGAACTTGATGCAGTTTTGACCCGCCGGCGGTACGAACGTGGCAAGAAGCCTGACGATGCCGGCAAGGTAGCGGTTATTGGCCACCGCCACGGCAGCCGGACGCGGACACTGACTGGCACATTCGGAGCGATTGAGCTCGCCGTGCCGCGCGCCCGATTGAACGCCGCCGATGGCAAGACGACGGAGTGGAAGAGCGAGGGGCTGCGGGCGTATCAGCGGCGCACGCTTGCCGCCGAGGCGCTGATCGCGGGCTGCTACCTCGCCGGCACCAACACGCGCCGGGTGCGCCGGGCGCTGGGCGCCCTGTTTGGCGGCGCGGTCGGCAAGGACATCGTGAGCCGGACGTGGCGCAAGGTGAAGGGCGATTGGGACGCCTGGAACACCCGCTGGCTGGCTGGGGAGCCGATTGTGCGATTGATCCTCGACGGCACGGTGGTACGCGTGCGGCTCGACCGCAAAGCGACCTCGATCTCGCTGCTTGTTGTCCTGGGCGTGCGCGAAGACGGCCAGAAGGTG
>VGEI01000505.1 GCA_016869415.1 Alphaproteobacteria bacterium | reverse complement strand
GCCCATGCGACAGGCCGGCCATGACCGTTAGAGCTGCCAGGATGCCGACCAGGATCCGCTGCATCGGGACCTCCGACGTCGACTCGTAATTGAGCAAGTATACGCCCGCCAGCCGGGGCCGGCGAGTTGCCACCCTGCGCTAGGCGGTCATCAAGACCTCGCGCAGGGCCGACCAGGACTCCGCTGTCGGTGCTGCCAGCAGCGGACCGTGATGGCGAAGGGGTGAATAGGGGACATCGGCCGGCCCTCGGCCATCGATGAAAGCCACTTCGCCGCCGGCCTCGCGGAAGATCAGGACGCCGGGGGCATGATCCCACGGCAGGGCACGCGAAAAAGAAACATAGTGGTGCCGGCCCCGGAGGAGGTCGAGATACTCGTGTCCGGCGCTGTTGACCCGGCTGAGCGGGCCGACACGGCCGCTGCGTTCAAGGATGTCATGGGCCCGGCCGCGCTCCCCGACACGGCCCGCGGCGGCGCCGCGCATGGCGCCAAGCGGCGGCGGCATCGGCCTGCGCAGGCTCTCGCGGCTCCCGTCCGCGTGACGCAGAACGCTGCCCTTGCCGAGCACCGCGATCGCCGTGTCTCCGGCCACCGGGTCGTGAATCCAGCCGGCCTGGACGATGCCACGCCAGGACATCGCCACCATCACGGCGAAACGGGCAATGGAGCGGGTGAAGTTCATCGTGCCGTCGACGGGGTCGAGGATCCACGCCGGCGCCTGGCCGGCGAGCCGGTCGAGTACCAGCTGATCTGCCGCGACGGCCTCTTCCCCGACAACGACGGAACCCGGCATCAGCTGCTGCAGCTCGCCGGTGAGTGCCCGCTCGGCCTCCGTGTCGGCGACGGTGACCAAGTTGCCCGGGCTTTTCTCCTTTACCTCGTGGCTTGCCAGCCGGCGGAAGCGCGGAAGGATGTGTTCGGCGGCGACCGCACGGATCAGGTCGTCCACCGCGTCGGGGTCGATCGAGAATGCCATGCCGCCTTATATCATGCGGATGCTGGCAGGTTTCGTGAGGACGGCGTAGGCTTGTGGCATGGCAAAACGGAGTTCCGCCCGGCGGCGTCGGAGCGTGGATGCCGAGGCGATCCTCGACGCTACCCTGGTGGAAGCAGAAGCGAGCGGCTGGGCCGGCTTGCGTCTTCATCGTGTGGCCGCAACACTGGGAATCTCCCTCGCCGAACTCTATCTGCACTACCGCGACGCCGATGCCATTGCCGAGGCCTGGCTGTCGGTGGCCGATCAGGCCATGCTCGCTGCGGCGTCAACCTCGGGACTGGCGCGTCGCCCGCCTCGCGACCGGCTCGAGCGCACGCTGCTCGCCTGGCTGGACGCGCTGGCGGATCATCGTGCGGTGACTGCGCAGATGCTGCTGGGTAAGCTCTATCCGGGTCATCCGCACCACTTAGCCGCGCTGGTCTTCCGCCTGTCGCGCACGGTCCAGTGGTGGCGCGAGGCGGCCGGCCTCGACGCACCACCGCCCCGTCGGCAGATCGAGGAGATGGCGCTCACTTCTCTGTTCGTAGCCGCGGTGACGTGCTGGGCGGCCGATCGCTCGCCCGAGCAGACGGCGACACGAGCCTTTGTGGCCCGCGCCCTCGGCGCCGCCGACGGCCTGGCTGCAAGGCTCTTCGCCAAGGCCCCGCTCAACTGAGCGCGGCGAGCTCGCGGCGATAGACGGCGAGCGCCTCTTCACCGAAACAGGCGAATATCACGCTCATGTCCGGGCTGCAGGAACCGGCCACGGTCCTGACAGCGATACGCGCCGCCCGCTCGAGCGGAAAGCGATAGACCCCGGTGCTGATGGCCGGGAACGCGAGGCTCGTCAGAGCGTGCTGGCGGGCCAGGGCAAGCGAGTTGCGGTAGCAGGAGGCCAGGAGCTCATCCTCGCCGCGTGAGCCGCCATGCCAGACCGGCCCCACCGTGTGGATCACATGGCGCGCCTTGAGATAATAGCCGCGAGTGATCCGGGCCTCGCCGGTTGGGCAGCCGCCAAGCAGCCGGCATTCGGCCAGGAGGCCGGGACCGGCGGCGCGATGGATGGCGCCGTCGACGCCACCTCCGCCGAGCAGGGTCTCGTTGGCGGCGTTGACGATGGCGTCGACGTCGAGCCGCGTGATGTCGGTTGCGATTGTGCTGAGGCCGGGCGTCGCCATGCCGGCTCTATTCGACGCGGAAGCTCCGCGGACGTATGGTCTGACCCAGACTCTCGACCAGTACCGGCACCATCAGGGCAAACGTCGTCGTCTCGTCGCCCGAGGTGGCGTCGTAGCTGGTCTGCCCCTGCCACAGACGCTGCCCGTTGCGCCGGTCGTCGAGCGTTGCCCGCAGAACATAACGCACGCTGCTGCCACCGATCTCGCCACTGCGCCGGCCGGTCAACACGCTGTCCTGGGTCGACGACCAGAAGTTGAGGCGCACACGCGACTCATGATTGCGTGCCTGCAGCTGGCCCAAGGTGGGGCCGCTATCCGGCACGGCAATGCTCTCGACCTCGGTCTCGAAATTCAGGGTCAGGGATGCACTCCCTTCTGCCAGCTTCACTCCGCGCTGGCTGAGTGCCTCCGTGAACTTGCTCTTGAGTCGCTGGTTGGCGGCGTTGTTGTCCCACGGGCGGACGGCGATCGACAGGTCGGCGGGCAGCGGCGCGTAGGAGGCGGCGTGCGCGCGCCCAGGGAGCGCTCCCTCGGGATTCTGGGCGAAGCTCGGCGACAGACCTGCCGCCGCCACAATG
>VGEI01000504.1 GCA_016869415.1 Alphaproteobacteria bacterium | reverse complement strand
CTGGCCGTTCACCAGTGCGGCGTAGGCCTTGTACTTCTCCTTCGCATCGCCGCGCACGGCGTGCTGCAGGTTGGCAATGACGTCGGGCGTCCACATGTGCTCTTCGCCGCGCAGGCGCAGGCCGTACTCGCCGCCGACATCGAGCAACGCGCGATAGACCGGCGAATCGCCGAAGGCCAGCGCGTGGCGCTGCAGCGTCTCGGCAGCGATCTCGGTAAGGCCCGCCCCCTCGACCGTGGTCGCCGTGCCGGTAAAGTACCGCTCGATGAACGGGGTCGACAGGCCGACGGCGTCGAAAATCTGCGCGCCGCAATAGGACTGGTAGGTGGAGATGCCCATCTTGGCCATCACCTTCAGCATCCCCTTGCCGACGGCCTTGATGTAGTTCTGCCGCACCTTGTTCGCGTCGTACTTCCAGCCACGCTCCTGGCGCATGGCCTCCAGCGTCTCGAAGGCGACGTAGGGGTTCACTGCCTCGGCGCCGTAGCCGGCGAGCACGCAGAAATGATGGACCTCGCGGGCCTCGCCGGTCTCGACGACCAGGCCGGCCTCGGTGCGCAGGCCCTCACGGATCAGGTGATGGTGAACCGCCGAGGTGGCGAGCAGGGCCGGAACGCCGGCGCGCTCGGCCGATACGGCGCGGTCAGAAAGGATGAGGATGTTATAGCCGGCCTTGACCGCCTCGATGGCCTTGCTGCACAGCGTGTCCAGCGCCGGCTCCATGCCCGCCGGCCCTTCGGAGGCGGGGTAGGTGACGTCCAGGGTGACAGTGCGAAAGGCGTCGCCGGCCAGCTTGTTGATGCCGCGGATCTTCTCCAGATCCTTGTTGGTCAGGATCGGCTGACGCACCTCGAGACGCATGAGCTGCGTGCCCGCCCCGTGACCGAGCAGGTTCGGCCGCGGACCGATCAGCGAGACCAGCGACATCACGAGTTCTTCGCGGATAGAATCAATCGGCGGATTGGTGACCTGGGCGAAGTTCTGCTTGAAGTACTTGTAGAGCAGCGTCGGCCGACGCGAGAGCACAGCCGGCGGCGTGTCGGTGCCCATCGAGCCGATCGCTTCTTCGCCCGCCCCGGCCATCGGCTCGAGGATCATGTTGAGATCCTCCTGCGTGTAGCCGAAAGCCTGCTGGCGATCGAGCAGGGTCTGCGGATCGGGCAGCGCCGTGTCGCCAGCCGGCGGCAGATCCTCGAGCACGATCTGGGTCTTGCTCAGCCACTCCTGGTAGGGACGGGCACCCGCGATCTGGGCGCGCAACTCGGAATCGTCGACGATCTTGCCAGCTTCCAGATCGATGAGCAGCATCTTGCCCGGCTGCAGGCGCCACTTCTTGACGATGCGCTCGTCCGGCACGTCGGAGACGCCGACTTCCGAGGAGAGCACGACGAGGTCGTCGTCGGTGACGATATAGCGAGCCGGCCGCAGGCCGTTGCGGTCGAGTGTGGCGCCGATCTGGCGGCCGTCGGTGAAGGCGATGGCCGCCGGGCCATCCCAGGGCTCCATCAGCGCGGCGTGATACTCGTAGAACGCACGCCGCTTCTCTCCCATCAGCGGGTTGCCGGCCCAGGCCTCGGGAATCATCATCATCATGGCATGGGCGAGCGGATAGCCGCCCTGCACGAGAAGCTCGAGGGAATTGTCGAAGCAGGCGGTGTCCGACTGGCCGGGGAGGATCAGCGGCCAGAGCTTGCGCATGTCATCGCCGAACAGGTCGGAGGCGATCGAGTGCCGGCGCGCCGCCATCCAGTTCTGGTTGCCGCGCACCGTGTTGATCTCGCCGTTGTGGCAGATCATGCGGTAGGGATGCGCCAGCCGCCAGGACGGGAAGGTGTTGGTCGAGAAGCGCTGGTGGACGAGGGCGAGCGCCGAGACCAGGCGTTCGTCACGCAGGTCGGCGTAGAACGAGCCGACTTGGTGGGCGAGCAGCAGGCCCTTGTAGACGATCGTGCGCGAGGAGAGCGACGGGATGTAAAACTGCTCGATGCCGGCGGGCTGCTTGCGCACGACGAGATCTCGCACGGCGTTCTCGATCTGCTTGCGGGCGACGAAGAGCTTGCGCTCGAAGGCGTCGGTATCGACGCATGCTGGCCCCCGCGCAACGAAGAGCTGGGTGATGTAGGGCTCGCGCGCCAGCACGGCGGTACCGATGCCGGTGCGGTCGACCGGCACCTCGCGCCAGCCAAGAACTGTCTGACCTTCGGCGGCGACAAAGCGTTCGACGATCGCCTTGGCCACCGCTCGCGCGCTCTCGTTGCGCGGCATGAAGAACATGCCGACGGCATAGGAGCCGATTGCCGGCAGGGTGACGCCGAGACGCGACGCCTCCTCGCGCATCAGTGCGTCGGGCATTTGGATCAGGATGCCAGCGCCATCACCGACCAGCGGATCGGCGCCGACAGCACCCCGATGGTCGAGATTGACCAGGATGTTCAGGCCGCGGCGGATAATGTCGTGGCTCTTACGGCCTTTGATGTGCGCCACAAAACCGATGCCGCACGAATCGTGCTCGTTGGCGGGGTCGTACAATCCTTGCTTCGGCGGCAGCGACATCAAGCTCAAGTCCGTCGTTCGTCTTGGTCCAAAACCGTGCCATTTTCGGGCGCAGCAAATGTGCCGTCCGGCCATTGGGCCGCAAACGGCGCAATTTGCGACTATGCCCGAAGTGTTAGGGGATGGCGAAGAAAATTTGCTGCCGCAGCAATAGGCTCGAACCCATTAAATCTGCCGCTTTA
>VGEI01000503.1 GCA_016869415.1 Alphaproteobacteria bacterium | reverse complement strand
GACGCTGCGCTCGACTATCACCGGCAATCGCCGCCCGGCAAGCTTGCGGTGGTCGCCACCAAGCCGCTCAACAACCAGCGCGACCTGTCGCTGGCGTATTCGCCAGGTGTCGCCGCTGCCTGTGAGACGATCGCCGCCGACCCGGCCGCCGCTGCGCTCTATACCAGCCGGGCCAATCTCGTCGCCGTGATCAGCAACGGCACGGCCGTGCTCGGTCTCGGCTCGATCGGGCCGCTGGCCGCCAAGCCGGTGATGGAAGGCAAGGCGGTACTGTTCAAGAAATTCGCCGGTATCGACGTCTTCGACATCGAAGTCGATTGCAAGGACGTCGACCGTTTCGTCGACGTGGTCGCGGCGCTGGAGCCGACTTTCGGCGGCATCAACCTCGAGGACATCAAGGCGCCGGAATGCTTCGAGATCGAGCGCCGTCTGCGCGAGCGCCTGAAGATCCCGGTCTTCCACGACGACCAGCACGGCACGGCGATCATCGTCGCGGCGGCGATCGTCAACGGCGTCAAGGTCGTCGGCAAGGAGCTCGGCCAGGTAAAGCTGGTCGTCTCGGGTGCAGGTGCGGCGGCGCTGGCTTGCCTCGATCTGCTGGTCGATATGGGGATCAAGGCGGAGAACATCTGGGTCACCGATATCGAGGGCGTGGTCTACAAGGGCCGCAAGGAGCTCATGGACCCGCGCAAGGAGCGCTACGCCCGCGAGACCAGCGCGCGCAAGCTGGCTGACGTGATCGCCGACGCCGACGTATTTCTCGGCCTGTCCGCGCCCGGCGTGCTCAAGCGCGACATGGTCGCGCGCATGGCCGCCAAGCCGCTGATCCTGGCGCTGGCCAATCCGACGCCTGAGATCCTGCCCGAGGAAGTGAAGTCGGTGCGGCCGGACGCGGTGATTGCCACCGGCCGCTCCGACTATCCGAACCAGGTCAACAACGTCCTCTGCTTCCCCTTCATCTTCCGGGGTGCGCTAGACGTCGGCGCCACCACGATCAACGAGGCGATGAAGATCGCTTGCGTCAAGGCGCTGGCCAATCTCGCCCAGGCCGAGCCGTCGGACATCGTGGTCCAGGCGTATGGCGGTCAGCCGCCGGCCTTCGGGCCGGAGAATCTGATCCCCAAGCCGTTCGATCCGCGGTTGATCACCGAGCTTGCCCCGGCGGTGGCCAAGGCGGCGATGGATTCCGGCGTGGCCACGCGGCCGATCAGCGACTTCCGCGCCTACCGCCAGAGGCTCGGGGAGCACGTCTTCCGCTCCGGCATCACCATGAAGCCGGTCTTCGACCGCGCCAAGCAGGATCCGCGCCGCGTGGTGTATTGCGAGGGCGAGGAGGAGCGGGTGCTGCAAGCCGTGCAGACCGTGGTCGATGAGGGTATCGCCAAGCCGATCCTTATCGGCCGGCAGGATGTCGTCGCTCGGCGCATCCAACAGCTCGGCCTGCGCCTGCGCCAGGATCGCGACTTCGAGCTGGTCAATCCGGAGAGCGATCCGCGCTATCCCGAGTACTGGCGCCTGCTGCTTTCGCTGATGGGACGCCGCGGCGTGACCCCGGAACTGGCGCGCGAACTAACCCGCACCCGTACCACGGTGATCGGTTCGCTGATGCTGCGCCGGGGCGAAGCCGAGGCGATGCTCTGCGGCACGTCAGGCGCCTATCCGCAGCATCTGCGCAACATCGTCGACATCGTCGGCGCCGACCCGAGCGTGCACGTGCCCGCCGCACTCACCATGCTCATCCTGTCGAAGGGCGTGTACTTCCTGGTCGATACGCACGTGACCCAGGACCCTGCCGCCGAGCAGATCGCCGAGACCACGATCTTGGCGGCCCGCGAGGTCCGGCGCTTCGGCATCGAGCCCAAGATCGCGCTGCTCTCGCATTCGAACTTCGGCAGCCGCGACGTTCCCTCGGCGGCCAAGATGCGCGACGCGCTGGTGCTCATCCGCAAGGCGGCGCCGGAGCTCGAGGTCGAAGGCGAGATGCACGGCGATGCCGCGCTCTCCGAGACGATCCGCAGTCGCATCTTCCCCGGTTCGCGGTTGAAGGGGACGGCCAATCTTCTCGTCATGCCCACGCTCGACGCAGCCAACATCGCCTTCAACCTGCTCAAGCAGCTGGGCGACGGCGTTTCGGTCGGACCCATACTTCTGGGGCTGGCCAAGCCGGCCCATATCCTCACTTCGTCAGTCACCGTGCGCGGCATCGTCAACATGAGTGCCCTCGCCGTGGTCGACGCCCAGGTCCATGGCGCCGCGCAGGCCTCGATCGGCTAAGGCAGCCGCCATGGCGCCGGCCTACGGGATCGCCGATCTCGCGAAGGAATTCGACGTCACCACGCGCACGCTGCGCTTCTACGAGGACGAGGGGCTGATCGCTCCGGCCCGCCTGGGCCAGCGGCGCATCTTCTCGCAGCGCGACCGGGTGCGGCTCAAGCTCATCCTGCGCGGCAAGCGCCTGGGTTTCTCCCTCGACGAGATCCGCGAGATCGTCAATCTCTACGACGCCCCGCCTGGCGAGCTGGGTCAGATCCGCTTCTTTCTCGACAAGATCCGCGAGCGCCGCGCCGCCCTCGAGCGTCAGCGGGACGACATCGCCGCAACCCTGGCCGAGCTCGACGATGTCGAGGCGCGCTGCGCCGCTCAGCTCAAGGGTCTCGACGGCAAGCGGCGCTAGGATTGACGTTTACGTAAACGTAAAGTACAATCCCGCTACCCTGGGGAGTGGAATGCCGATGGCCGA
>VGEI01000502.1 GCA_016869415.1 Alphaproteobacteria bacterium | reverse complement strand
TCCCGGCCAGCGGCGCCACGTCAGCCGCACGAACAGGCCTGACAAAAGACCGCACTCGATCACATGCCTCGATGGTCAGAAATTCCTTGCAAAGAGAGCGGCATCCACAAAAGAACGTTCGCCCGCAGTCTCTCTCGCTCCGCCAGCGTGGCCCACCCGAACTTTCTCCGCACCGCTGTGACAGGCGGCAAACCGCGCAGTCTCGCGCGCTTTCGTTCCAAAGCTCTGGACATTGGCCACTTGGCCTAGAGCCTCATTTCGTCTCTCTCCGAGCTATTCTCTCTGAAGCTGAGGACTTCCGGAATCCAGTACGGAGTTTCAACCCTCTGAATTAACTCGGTGTTCTGGACCGAGAGCTCCGTAACTTTGGAAGTTCTCCTCGCCATTCGGAGGGCGACTCCGGTCGGAATCGAATATTGATTTCCTTGGCAGTTCACATGTCTCCGGTACGGTGTCTGCCCTGGTCTGCCCCCATAGAATTGGAGCATTCGGGGTTAGAGTCGTCGGGCGCTTGATTCCCCTGGCTGGGAGGAGAGGAGCCGATGAAGGCCTCGCAGTTTTCGGACGCCCAGGAGCGTGTTGCTGAATCGCGGCCTTTGGATGCAGCGGGTTTCGGGCGGACACGGGCCGCGGGTTGACGCGCGGCGTGCAGGCTGATTCGCTGCCGGTGCATTGTCCAAGGGATTCCCGATGGCGCATTTTTTTCGCGAACCGAACCGCCGCCAGCGCTTCCTGCTGCCGGTAGACATGATGGACTGGCTGCCGTCGGACGACATCGTGCACCTGGTGGTCGAGGCGGTCGATGTGATGGACCTGTCGGGGTTCGAGGCGGCCAGCAAGGTCGGCGGTGCTGGGCAGGCACCGTTCGCGCCGCGGCTGTTGTTGGCGCTGCTGATCTACGCCTATAGCCACGGGGTTCGATCGAGCCGGGCGATTGAGCGGCTGTGCCGGCGCGACGCCGGGTACCGCTTCATCGTTGGTGATGGCGTCCCCGACCACACAGTGATCGCCCGGTTCCGCCGCCGGCACACGGACCGCATGCAGGCGGTGTTTCTCGAGGTTCTGGAGCTGTGCCGCGCGGCCGGCCTGATCCGCCTGGGGCTGGTTGCACTGGACGGGACGAAGGTGAAGGCGAACGCTGGTCTGGACGCCAATCGGAGCGCCGCGACCCTGGACGGGCAGATCGCCCGGATGCTGGCCGAGGCCGAGGCGACCGATGCCGGCGAGGACCGGGACGCCGAGGCGGCGCGCGGCAGCACGCTGCCCCGGGCGCTGGCACGGCGCGGCGAGCGTCTGGCCCGGCTGAGAGCGTGCAAGGACAGGCTGGAGCGCCAGGCCGCCGAGGCAGCGGCCCGCCAGCAGGAGAAGATCGCGGCTCGGGCGGAGGAGGAGCGGACCACTGGCCGGCGCAAGCGCGGACGCAAGCCGCAGGCGTCGGCTCCGGCGGTAGACCCGGATGCCGTGGCGAACCCCACCGACCCGGACAGCGGGATCATGAAGACGCGCCGCGGCTGGGTTCAGGGCTACAACGCTCAGGCGGTGGTGACGCCCGGCCAGATCATCCTGGCGGCGGAGGTGACGACGCAGGCGAACGATGTCGGGCAGCTCGGCGCGATGCTGGATCAGGCGCAGGCCGCCGTTGCGTTGGTGATCGGCGAGGACGCCGTGCTCGGCGCCGCGGTCGCGGACGCCGGCTACTGGTCGGAGGCGAACGCGGCCGGAGAGACCGCAGAGTGCGAGCTGTTCATCGCGACGCAGAAGGACCGCCACCAGCGAGCCGCCCTGCGTAATGCTCCACCACCACGGGGCCGGATGCCCGAGGGCCTGACGGCGCGCCAGCGAATGGAGCGGAAGCTGCGTACGAAGCGGGGTCGCAGCCTGTACCGCCAGCGTGGCGCGGCGGTCGAACCGGTGTTCGGCCAGATGAAGGATCGCCAGAGCGCCGACCGGTTCAGCATGCGCGGCCTCGGCGCCTGCCGCGGCGAGTGGCGGCTGCACGCTGCCGTCCATAATTTGAGGAAGCTACACCGGGAGTCTGTCCGGCGCGCGGCGGAGGGAGAAGGAAAAGCCGGTCAGACTGCGAAAGCAGTCCAAACGACAGCCTGATAGGCCCTCCACGAGCTCAGAGCGCTACCGCCATGATCATGCCGCGCCGATCCCATCGATCTCGCAACAGCCTCTGACGGCCCGCCCATTTCGATCGAAGCGACGGGCCGCCCTTGGCCTGTCGTAACCGAGGTCCCGCACCATTTCGGCCGCATTGAGTTCCAGTGGGGACTCGGACGACCGGCCACCTTCACCGCGACGGGCTGCTCGATGTGCCGTTTCCCAAGAAAGGTTCGGGACGAACTGGGCGCGGGTGCACCAGTGCTGCCGAAGAGCGGCTGGGGTCAGATTCCGGATCGAGAACGAGTCCGAAGCCGGTTTCGCTCCACTATGCCGGCGCTTCAGGCTCGCCGGCCGGAGAGTCGCGAAAATACGGCTCGACCGGGCCGGAGAGCTTGATGGTCAGCGGGTTGCCGTGGCGGTCGCGGGCGTTACCGGCGGCGACCCTGATCCAGCCCTCGCTGACGCAGTATTCCTCGACGTTGTTCTTCTCCTCGCCCTTGAAGCGGATGCCGACGTCGCGGGCGAGCACGGCTTCGTCATAGTACGGGCTCTTCGTGTTGGTGGAAAGGCGGTTGGGCGGGGTGTCTGTCATGGGTATCCCTGTGTCGTCGCGGAGGCTCACTCGCCCCGC
>VGEI01000501.1 GCA_016869415.1 Alphaproteobacteria bacterium | reverse complement strand
CTGCATTCGCCGCATGGCCGTCTGCGCTACGCCGATCGGCTTCGCCGGCCACGCTCCAACTAGCGCAACGGCCAACTCTGAACTAACATTCAACCCTGACCACTCGATGGGGGCCGATCACGAAGTTTTCCCCAACCGAACGGTCATGGGCGTCATTCCCTACCGCATTTTAATGCGCCGACACCGCAGAACTCGCCGAATTCATGATACAGTCCAAGCTGATAATTGTCTATTAACGTCCGAAGCGAACGGCCCCAGTGGAAGACCTCGCCCAGCAGATCGTGGCCCTCGGGTCTTCCCTCTACGACACCCTCGCCAGCTTCACCGCTGTCGACAGCGAGTCGATCCGGCGGCTGGCCGTAGAGTACGGTCACTACATCTATCTGCTGATCTTCATTTGGACGTTCTTCGAGGGTGAGACCTGCGTCATCATCGCCGGCGTCGTGGCCAGCCAGGACTACCTGGAATGGACCCCCCTTTTCCTGGTCGCCTGGTTCGGCAGCTTCTCCGGCGATCAGCTCTATTTCTGGATCGGCCGGCGCTGGGGTGTCCGTCTGCTTGACCGCATTCCGCGCTGGCGGCCGGGCGTCGCCCTGGCCCTGGATTTCCTGCGGCGCTACAACACCACTTTCATCCTCTCCTTCCGCTTCATCTACGGTGTACGCAACTTCGCCTCGTTCGCCATGGGCATGAGCGGCCTCGATCCCGTCCGCTTCGCGGTGCTCAACTTCATCGCCGCCTTTGTCTGGGCGCTCTCCTTCGCCGGCTTCGGCTACCTGTTCGGCGAGGCGCTGGAGCCCTTCCTGGACAATGTCGTGCTGATCTCGCTGGCCGTCATGGCGACCTTCTTCCTTGGCGCCTATATCCTGGTGACGACGCTGCGCCGCCGCCACCAGCGCGAGGCGGCGCGTCTGGCCGCTGCCGCGACGACTGCGGCGACCGTCACCTCGCCGGGCAACACCTGAACCTGAACTTCAGGCCAGCTTCTTGATGTTGAAGATGAAGACTCCGCCGTCTTCCTTCGACTCGAGCAGCTGCTGACCGGTCGTCCGGCAGAACGCCTCGAAATCCTTCACCGAACCGGGATCGGTGGCCAGCACCTGCAGCGTGTCGCCGAGCGGCAGGCTCTTGATCGCCTTCTTCGCTTTGAGGATCGGCAGCGGGCAGTTGAGGCCTTTGGTGTCGAGTACCGTCGTCGCCATGAAATCTCCGCGGGACAAAACGCGCGGGACCTTATCGCTTGTCGTCACGCCGCCGCAAGCCGTAGATTGGAAGGCCAGAATATATCAATCCGGTTTGGCTTTGCCGATGCCCGAGATCCCCGTTGCCACCCTGGTCAGCAGCCTCGGCTTCGCTGCCGCACTGGTCTTCGGTGCCACCGTGCAGCGCACCGATTTCTGCACCATGGGCGCTATCTCGGACATGATCTATCTACAGGATTACCGCCGCTTCCGCGCTTGGCTGCTGGCCATCACCGTTGCCCTCGCCGGCAGCCAGATCCTGCATCTCGCCGGAGCGATTGACCTCGGCAAGTCGATCTACCTTACACCCAATCTCGGCTGGCTTGGCGCCGTGATCGGCGGCGCGCTCTTCGGCTTCGGCATGACACTCACCGGCGGCTGCGGCAACAAGACGCTGGTGCGTCTGGGCAGCGGCAATCTCAAGTCGCTGGTCGTCTTCCTCGTCCTTGCCGTCTTCGCCTACATGACGCTGCGCGGCGTCGTAGCCCTCGGCCGCGTGCGGCTGATCGAGCCGACAAATATCGATCTGGCGAAGAGCGGCCTGCGCAGCCAGGGCATCCCCGACATGGTGGCGTCGCTGACCGGCTTCACGCCGCCCGGCGTGCGTAGCGTGCTCGCCGTCGCTGCTGTCGCCGCCCTGCTCTGGTTCTGCTTCCGCGATGCCGGGTTCCGCAGCAGCGCCCGGCATGTCCTCAGCGGTTTGATCATCGGTACGCTGGTCCCGATCGGCTGGCTGATCACCGGTGTAGCCGGCGCCGACGATTTCGAGCCGACACCTCTCGCCTCCTTCACCTTTATCGCACCGGCCGGCGAAAGCCTCGTCTATCTGATGACCTTTACCGGCTCGACGATCAATTTCGGCATCGCCGTGGTCGGCGGTGTCATCGCCGGGTCGCTGCTCATGGCCCTGGCGACAGGCACCTTCCGCCTCGAAAGCTTCGCCGATGCCGGCGACCTGCAGCGTCATCTCAGCGGCGCGGCGTTGATGGGTATCGGCGGCGTGCTGGCGCTGGGTTGCACGATCGGCCAGGGTGTCACCGGACTCTCGACCCTGGCGGCCGGCTCGCTGCTCGCCTGGCTGTCGATCCTCGCCGGCGGCGCCTACGGTATGAAATATCTCGAGGAGGGCGGCTTCGGCGCCGCCCTGCGCGCCCTTCTCGCCCGCGGCTAGCGTTTCCTACTCTTCACGATAAGAAAGAGCGTATCGCCGCGCTACATGCGTTCTATCTAGAAGACGGCAACCGCCAAAGATCCTAGCCCTTCAGCCACTCGGCGACGATGTCGGCGGCATCCTCGATGAAGAAGTCGCGGAGGAAATGATCGGCGCCGTCGATCGTGTGTACGCGGATCTCACCCCAGCCGCGGCCGCCGTCACGCGCCAATGGCGCCGCCGCCTCGCCGAGATCTAGCACGACCTCGTCGCTGCCGGCCACGACCACGAGGGTGCGCGGCACCATACGGCCAAGCAGCGAGGGCGTGTGACGGCGCGGGTCGGCGCCATACCAGGCG
>VGEI01000500.1 GCA_016869415.1 Alphaproteobacteria bacterium | reverse complement strand
TCCTTGGAGCGGTGGCGGGCGACGGCGGAGAAACCCAGGGATTTGAAAAGCCGGCCCAACGCCTTGGTGTCGGGTGCGGTATACTCCACGAACTCGAAACCGTCCGTCCCCATCGGGTTCGAAGACTGGGGGTTCGAAGACTGGGGGACGGCGGCGGCGCGCAGCGGCACCACCTTGGCCGATCTCGCGGACGCGCCGCGCCCGCGTTTGCTGCCTTTCACGGCCTTCATGCCGTCTCCTCCTTGACTGCCCAGTCTACTCCGGAATAATAGTTTCAAATGAAACGAATTTCCAGAGGGAAGAATCCCACCCCCGACTTCGCGCTCGAGCGCTTCGTCCCCTATCGCCTCTCCGTCCTGACCAACATCGTCAGCCGCACGATCGCCCGGCTCTATGGCGAGCGTTTTGGCCTCGGCATCCCCGAGTGGCGAGTGATGGCCGTCCTCGGCCGGTTTGCGCCGCTTTCCTCCACGGACGTCTGCACACGCACGGCCATGGACAAAGTGCGGGTCAGCCGGGCTGTCGAGCGTCTGCGGCGTGCGCAGCTGATCGAGCAGGCCACGGACCCGAAGGACCGGCGCCGCTCACGCCTGCGCCTCTCTACCTCCGGCGATCGCATGCACGACGCTATCGTGCCGATGGCCCAAGCAGCCGAAGCGCTGCTGCTGGACGGGCTCTCGCCCGCGGAGAAGCGCACCCTCGACCGGCTGCTCACCCGCCTCACCGAGCGTGCGATGGCGATCGCCCCGGCGGCGCTCGATCCCTCTGGCCCCGATCCGGGCGACGCTTAAGTAAAACGCTCGAAGAACGGCAATTTCATCACTGCCGACATGTTGTTGCGCATCGAGGTCTCACTGGTGAAGCGCTCGCGCATCGCCGCACCCTGCCGCACGTAGTCGCCGCCACGCACCAGCCGCTCGCAGGTGTCGGCGAGGGCGTCGTATGGCGCGGGCATGGTGTAACGATAGAAGCGCGCCGTCTCGCTGACGTCGAACTCCTCGGCGACCAGAGCCGTGCCGCTGTGCACGATGGCCGAGACACGGGCCACCGAGAGGCCGCGCACCTCCGGCCCGCGCCGCATATCGAGGGCCACTTTGGAGCCGGCGATAACCTCGTCCGCTAGATAGCGGGGCAGACCCTGCAGCTTCGGCTTGCCGTCGTTTCCCGTCGTGGCGCTGACCGTAAATTCGCAGGTGAGGCCGCGGCGCCTGAGCTCCTCGGCCACCGGCAGGCGGGTCTTGTAAGGGCTGCCGTAAATTAGCACGTCGATATCGCGTTCCGCCGGATCGCCCGTGTAGAACGGCGGCACCAACCGGGGCGAGTAGCCGTAGTCGATCCGCGCCAGGCGCTCGAGCGCTACGAACGGTCTGTAGGACTCCGCCGAGAGCAGGGTCCAAACGAAATCGGCGTGCGGCAGCAGCCGCTCGAGGCCGGTCCGTCGCGCCGGCACGCTGAGCTTCCAGACGATCGGATCGCCCATGTCCTCGGTACAGACGATGCCGAAGAGGAAGCCCTCTCCCGCCTTCTGCTTCAGGGCGATCAGCGTATCGACAAAACTATTGTCGGGGAAGAATTCGACGAACAGGTTGACGCGCGGCGCCAGGACGATGTCGGTCGAGAAGGAGACCACCCGATGACCGCCATCCTCGAGGCCGGCGATCACCGGGCGGACAACGTCTTCGAGCAGCACGAAACTGTGCGGGTGGTGATTGGCGAGGTAGAGGTGGAACTCCATTGCTACGACCCGCTGGCGCGCGCCGCGACCGCTAAAGCAGGCGCCAGACCTGCCGCCATGCTGGTCTCGCGCCGGAAGCGCTCCAGCGCCTCAAGCCCGCGCTGCGGCGCGTTCATGCGCAGGAGGGCAGCACAGCGCTCCAGCATGGCGTCGTAGCCGCAGGTTTCGACATACGGAACAAAATCGGCGGCTACCCCCGTCTCGGCCAGCACCGCTGCGCCGTTGACGATCGCCTTGGCGATACGCATGGCCGGCGGCGCACGCTCACCCGCATCATGCCGGACGACCACGGCCAGGGCGGCGCGGCTCAGCAGATCGCAGACGATGTAGTCCGGAAAATGGCCGGCGCGCGCAAACAACGCCGGAAGACCAGACTGCGTCAGCCGGTCGGCGAGCGCCGCCGGTCGCGGCCCTTCCTCGCCGTAGAGGACGATGCCGGCTTCCCGCCGGTTGGGATCGCGCTCCAGCTTCGGCCCGAGCAGCGCCGGATGGAAGCCAAACGGCACTAGGGCGTGCCGTTCGGTGGCAAACATGGATGTCTCGACGCAGGTCCAGGCGAAGTCAAAGGCGTCAGCAACCGCCCGCAATTCCTGTCCAGGCTCCTCAACGCAGAGCAGGCCGAGGCAGGGGCCAGCTCCTGCTTCCTGACGGGCGCGCGCCGCCATCCCGCCGCCTCCCCTCTCAGCGATCACCAGATTGACGACGGGCCGTGCCTCATAGCGCTGGCCGACTGCCACGACACGGTGTCCCGTCGCCCGTAGGCCGAAGAATAGCGGGCGCAGCGCATCGTCGAGCGCCGCCAGGCGCTCCGCCGCCGTCCCGGCGATGACGAAATTAAACAGCACGGCTGCTCAGGGCCTCAAAGACCGGCAGCCGCAGCGCGCTGGCCAGGTTACCGGCCATCGACGTCTCGACGCGGAACTTCTCCAGTGCCGCCAGGCCGAGATCGGCGAACAGGCCAGAGCGGACCAATTGCTCGCTACGCTCGACGATCTGCTCGTAGGGGCCAGGGTATAGC
>VGEI01000499.1 GCA_016869415.1 Alphaproteobacteria bacterium | reverse complement strand
GCGGAAGGTCGAGGCAACGAGCCACAGCGCCACCAGAAACAGGCAAACGGTGGCATAGCGGTAAAGGCGGTCGTCGCGCGTCTCGGGCATGCCGGCAAACTATCCGCGGAAGGTGAAGATTACGTTGCCCCTAAGCGGTTTTACTTTTTTGGTCAGTCCCTTGACTTAAGCATGGCGGCATCCGCGCGACAACCCGGCTGAAAGGAGGCGGCCCTCTATTAACGGCCGGTCGGGCCGCTGTATTCGTAGAGGTAGAAATAATTGCGCTCGGCCACCAGCCGCCAGCCATTGCCTTCGGCGTCGGGCTGGCCTTCGGCGTCGAGCGGCACGCCGAGATACTTGTTGACGTAGTACGGCCAGTCGACGAACCAGCGGATGTTGCGCTGGCGCAGGTAGTCCCACATGCGCTCCTGGTAGGCGAGGGCCTCGCGGTTGACCTTGCCGTCGGTGTTAACTACGTGGCTGCGAAAGAAGCCCAGCGTGCCCGATTGGCCGGCGGCGACCAGATCCTCGGCCGGCACGAACTGGCGCAGCAACGCCACCTGGTCGTGATAGACCGTGTTGCCGCCGAGGCCCTTTCCGACCATGGCGAGGCCGGCGAGGACTGAGATCTGCACGGCGATAAGAGCGAGGACAAGGGCCGCCAGAGGCGAGCGCCAGCGACCTGCCTGCCAGCGCGCTACGACCGTCGGCACGACCACGAAGGCGATCAGCGCCAGTGGCGCGAAGTAGCGGTAATAGAACCAGTAGGCGATGAACGACAGCGTATAGTAGACGAGCAGCGCGGCAAAGGCGAGGCCGAAGCAGACGGCGAACTCGCACAAACGCCGTACGCGCGCCTGCTCCTCGGCCAACGCGGTTTCCAGCTCCTGGTGCAGCGCGCCGCTACGCGCCACGCGCCGGAGCACGACTGCGATCACCGTCAGCACGGCCGTGCGCAGGAAGCCGGTCAGGGTCATGGTCATGTAGCCTGGCTCGGCCGGGATCGGCACGTTGATGCCGATGGCGCCCTCATGCGCCCCGGCGAACAGCCAGGGAAAGAGCACGAGGCGCAGCGCCCATTCGGCATGCTCCAGCCTCAGCCACTCCAGCGCCCAGGCCTGCTGCGCCGTGCCGCTGGTCGGCATGGGCGAACCGAAATAGATCGTGTTGTAGGCCCACCAGGGCAGCGAAACGATCAACGCCGCCAGGCCGATCACCGCACCGCGCCCTAGCATCGTCGCCAGGCCGCGCGCCCACGAGCGCCGCAGCTCGTTGAGTCCCAGCGCCACCGCCAAGAAGGCGGCATCGATGCGCGCCAGGACGAGCAGTCCGACGAGCCCGCCGAGCGCCGCGAGGCCCGCCCAGGAGCGGTCGCGCCCGAGCTGCATCCAGCGCGCGATGGCGGCGTAGAAGAAAGTGACGCAGCCGGTCTCCAGCCCGTTATAGGCGTGGTTGAGCATCAGGGGGGCGGCGAGACAGAGGAAGGCGGCCAAGGCGGCTCGCAGGGTCTTCTCGGGCTGGCCGTGCACGGCCGGCCAAGCGTCGCGCACGATGGCAGCAACCAGGATCGCGATCCCGATATGGAACAGCCAGCCCAGGGCCATGACCAGTCTCATGGCCAGGATCTCGTCGCCACTCGCCAGGACAAAAGCGCCGGCCTGCAGGAAGGTGAAAAGCGGCTGGAAGCCGTTGGTCAGGTTCGCGCCGTCGATGGTGATGCCGTTGCCGGCAGCGACGTTGCGCGCCACCGAGAGCGCGTAGTAGCCATCCTCGGTCATCGGCATGTCGTAAACATGCGGCGCCGGGCGGAAGGCCAGTGCTAGCAGGATCAGTCCGATGAGAGCAGCGAGGCCCAGGACCCAGCGGGCGGATGCGGTGATAGATGATGGAATGTCGCTCATGGCGATGTCGTGGAAAACGCCCGGGGCGGAGGCGGACTGGCCGGCGGTTGTACGCCACTTTGGCCGCCTGGGGAAACCATCCGGAAGGCCCCCGCCGCACCCCAGAATGACGGCCTGGGCCCATCCGTTATTCCCCCGCACTGCCCTTTGCGCTTCCCCGCTAAGCCCTTATAAATCCTCACGTGACTTCCGCTTCCGCCCTGATTCGCCTCGCCCGGCCGCGCCAATGGGTGAAGAACGCATTCGTCGCTGCACCGCTGTTCTTCACCCCCGAGGCGATCAACGCCCGCAACCTCGTCCAGGTTGCCGTCGCCTTGGCGGTGTTCTGCCTGCTCTCGAGCGCCATCTATGTCTTCAACGACTGGTGCGACCGCGAGGCCGACAGGCAGCACCCGTCGAAGCGGCTGCGGCCGATCGCCTCGGGCGAGGTCTCGCCGGCGGTCGGATTGGTCTTCGCTCTCGTGCTGCTGCTGTCGACGGCGGCGCTTACTGCCTTCCTGATGCCGCGCGCTTTCGCCCTCTATCCGGCCGTCTATGCTGTCTTCTCGATCCTCTACTCGCTGCGTCTTAAGCACATCGCCGTGCTCGACGTCCTCATCGTCGCGATCGGCTTCGTCCTGCGGGTGCAGGCCGGGTCGGCGGCCATCGCGGTCGCGCCGACCGTGTGGATCGTCATCTGCACTTTCCTGTTGGCGCTGTTCATGGCACTAGCCAAGCGGCGCGACGACCTCACCCGCGACATGCACGACACGCACCGCCCGGCGCTCGCCGGCTACAATCTGCGCTTCGTCGACTCGGCGCTGACGGTTGTTCTAGCGGCGTTGCTCGTCTCCTATTTCGTCTACACCACCGATGAGGGCGTCATCCGCCGC
>VGEI01000498.1 GCA_016869415.1 Alphaproteobacteria bacterium | reverse complement strand
ATGATGTGGTTGTGTCTACACATAGCAGGATTCTCTTTTAGCCGACATGACCGCGCCGATACAATATAGGTCTACCTTGTCTACTGTCGCCGTCATCGCAGAAAAACCGTCCGTTGCCCGCGACCTGGCCAAAGTCCTTGGCGCCACCCAGAAGGGCGATGGCTATCTCCACGGCGGGGGCTACATCGTCACGTGGGCGATCGGCCACCTCGTCTCTCTGGCCCAACCGCATGAGATCCGTCCGGAATGGAAGCAGTGGCGCCGCAACACTCTGCCGATGCTGCCCGAGTCCTGGCCGCTCGTCGTCTATGACAAGACCAAGGACCAGTTTGAAACCGTCCGCAAAATCCTCACCTCGCCGAAGGTTGACCGCATCATCTGCGCAACGGACGCCGGGCGCGAAGGCGAACTGATCTTCCGCTATATCTACGATGCCGCCGAGACGGCCAAGCCGGTTGACCGTCTCTGGATCTCGTCGCTCACGGCCGATGCCATCCGCGCCGGGTTCGACCAGATCAAGTCCGCTACCGCCTACGACGGCCTGGCCGACGCCGCCCGCGGCCGCTCCCGCGCCGACTGGCTCGTCGGCATGAACCTCTCGCGCGCCTACTCGCTCGCTTACAACGAAGAGCTCTCGGTCGGCCGGGTGCAGACGCCGACGCTGGCCATGATCGTCGAACGCGAACTCGCCGTCCGCGCCTTCGTGCCGGAAGAGTATCGCGAAGTCGTCGTCACCTTTTCGTCCCAAGGAGTACCCGCCGGGCCCACCTACCTCGGCACCTGGTTCCGGACCCCCGGCAAGGGCGAAACGATGCAGCAGGCGATGCGGCTCCCCGCAAAAACGGACGACGCCAAGGAGATCGTCGCCCGCGCCAAGTCCGGCCAGGCTCACATCGCCAGCATCGAGTCCGAGACGAAGAAGATGGGGCCGCCGCCCCTCTACGATCTCGCCGAACTCCAGCGCCACGCCAATCGTCTGTACGGCTACTCGGCCCAGAAGACTCTCGATATCGCGCAGGCGCTCTATGAATCCCATAAGCTCATCTCCTATCCGCGTACCGATAGCCGCCATCTCTCGCACACCGTCGCCGCCGGCCTGTCGGCTATCATCAAGGCCATCGCGCCGCAGTATCCGAACCTGATCGCCGAAGGAACCGGCCAGCGCCCGCTCTCCTCCCGCTTTGTGGATGACACCAAGGTCTCCGACCATCATGCGATCATCCCCACGGCCACTAACCCCTCCCGCGCGAATCTTTCCACGGAAGAGAAGAATCTGTATGACCTCGTCTGCTGCCGACTCCTCTCGGCCTGGCACGGCGACTACATCACTGATGTCACCACCGTCATCACGCACATCGTCACCGGAGAAGTCACGGACCAGTTCCACTCCGCCGGAACCGTGATTCGAGAGAAGGGCTGGAAGGTTCTCGATATCGTGATCGAGAAGAAGAGCAAGAAGGCGGAGGAGTCGAGCGATGCCGCCGACCAGACCCTCCCATCCGAACTGCTTCCCGGCCAGCCGCAGGATGTCGTCAAGGCCGAATCGATCCTGAAGAAAACCCGCCCGCCCAAGCGTTTCAACGACGCGACCCTGCTGACCGCCATGGAGACCGCCGGCAAGACGCTCGACGAGAAGGAACTGTCTGATGCCATGAAAGAGAATGGCCTCGGCACCCCGGCTACGCGCGCGGCCATCATCGAAGTGCTGCTCAAGCGCGGCTACATCCAGCGCAATGGCAAGACGCTGGAAGCGACGGACAAGGGGATTCATCTCATCGAGGTCGTCCACCCCGAAGTGAAAAGCCCCATCATGACCGGTCAGTGGGAGGCCTTCCTCAAGCGCATTGAACGCGGCCAGGCCGAGTTGACTCCGTTCGTCAAAGGCATTGAAGAGTACGTCACCGAGGTCGTCGGCAAGGTCGGCCAGGCGCCGCCCGCCGCGCCCGCCGTGTCGGCTCCGCCGCTTCCGCCGGAACTGCCGCCGCTCACCACGTCCGATCTGCCCACCTTACTGCACGAGGCCTTCGGCTTTCAGGAGTTTCGCCCCAGCCAGGAGGCGGTTTGCCGCGCCGTGGTCGATGGCAAGGACGTACTGCTCGTCATGCCCACCGGGGCAGGGAAGTCGCTCTGCTACCAACTCCCGGGCCTCGCCCGCGGCGGCACGACGCTTGTCATCAGCCCGCTCATCGCACTGATGGAGGATCAGGTCGCTAAGCTCCAACAACGGGGCTTCACCGTGGAACGTATCCACTCGGGCCGCGACCGTGCCGCTTCCCGGCAGGCTTGTGTGGATTATCTCGCCGGCCGCCTGCACTTTCTCTTCATCGCGCCGGAGCGCCTGCGCGTTCCTGGTTTCCCGGAGATGCTGGCCAAGCGCAAGCCCACGCTGGTGGCTGTCGACGAAGCGCATTGCATCTCCCAATGGGGCCATGATTTCCGCCCGGACTATCGCACTCTCGGCCAGCACCTTCCCGCACTCCGCCCCGCGCCCATCATCGCCCTCACCGCCACGGCCACGCCAATCGTGCAGAACGATATCGCGAGCCAACTGCACCTCGGCACCGATGGCCGCTTCATTCAAGGCTTCCGCCGTGACAACATCGCGATCGAGGTTGTCGAGGCGAGTCCCAACGAACGCTCTGACCTGGCCCGCCAACTGTTACAGGACGCAGCCCGCCGCCCGGCAATCGTCTACGCGCCCACGCGTAAGCAGGCCGAGGAGGTGGCTATTACTTTGAAGAGTGTCTGCCCGGCGGCGTCCTACCATGC
>VGEI01000497.1 GCA_016869415.1 Alphaproteobacteria bacterium | reverse complement strand
CCAGCTGGCCGGCCGGCCCGGCTGCCCAGAGGCGTATCGAATCCCCATCGCCCGGCGCCCCGTTGACCGTGAACGCGGCGGTATCGAAGAGCGGCGACACCGCCCGGAAGCTGTACTTGGCCAGCCGCCCGCCCGGGCGCTCGCGCCGCAGCAATTCCAGCAACAGGGTCGAGATCAGCGGCCCATGGACGATCAGCCCGGGATAGCCCTCGACCTGCGTAACGTAGGGCCGGTCATAGTGGATGCGATGGCCATTGAAGGTCAGCGCCGAGTAGCGGAACAGCAGCACGGGATCGGGATCGATCGTCCGGGTCCAGACCGCATCGCCCGGTGCTCCCGGCGGGGTCGGAACCGGCGCACCTTTCTGCGGAGCATCGCGATAGACGATGTCGTGCTCCTCCTCGATCGTGCCGCCGCCCGCACCCTCGATGCGGTGCTTCACCAGGACGAAGACAAGAGTGCCGCTACGCCCTTCCTTCACCTCGACCTTGGCGATCTCGGAGTGGCGCCGGATCGCCTCACCGACGCGGATGGTGCGCTCGCTGTAGGAGAGCCTGCCGCCCGCCCACATGCGCCGCGGCAGCGGCACGTCGGGCAGAAAACCACCGCGCCGGGGGTGGCCGTCGGGGCCGATATCCCGTGCCTTGGCCGCGCCCCTCGTATTGAAGAACATCCAGTGCCAGCCCGGCGGCAACGGTTCCCCGGGATGCGGACCGACGTCAAGATCGAGCGTGGCAGTCATGGCGGCGACGCGATCAGCCGCAACCACATCTTCGCGCGCCTCGCCACGGCCGACCCATTGCTGTAGCCGTGATAGATCCCCGGTCATGCGAATTCCCTGCGGATACGCTCGCTATGTTCGCCGATGGCCGGCACACGGCCGAGCACCACGCTCTCGCCGGCGATGCGCGGCGGCGGTGCAGGCACCGTCACCTCGCCATGGGGCGTCGCCACAACGGCCCGTCGCAGCTGCGGATGTTTCGCGAACTCGGCAATACCGTTCAATCGGCCGAAGGCCACGCCTGCCTTGAGCAGGCGCTCGGCGAGCACCTCGGAGTCCACCTTCTTGAAAGCTGCGGCGATCAGCGCATGCATCGAGGGCCGGTTCTTTACCCGCAGCACGTTGCTGCAATAGTCGGGATGCGTGGCCAAACCGGCATCGCTCAGGATCTCGGCGCAGAACCGCGCCCATTCGCGCTCGTTCTGGATGGAGATGACGATCGGGATGCCGTCCTTTGCGGGGAAAGCCTCGTAGGGCGCCACGGTCGGATGCATCAGCCCGACGCGGGCCGGCGCCCTGCCCCCGTCGTGCTGCATCAGGGGCACGGCCATCCAGTCGGCCATGCCGTCGAACAGCGAGACGGCAATCCCCGCGCCCTCGTCCGTGCGACCGCGCTTGATCAAGGCCTCGAGGATCGCCTGATGGGCATACATGCCGGCGGCGATGTCGCAGACCGAGACGCCGACCCGGCCCGGCGCGTCGGGGCCGCCAGTGACCGAGGCGAGGCCGGTCTCGCACTGCACCAACATGTCGTAGGCCCGCATCTCGGCGTAGGGGCCCTCGTTGCCGTAGCCGCTGATGTCGCATGTGATGAGGCGCGGATAGCGCAGGCGCAGCGCCGCCGAGCCGACGCCGGCGCGCTCGGCTGCGCCCGGCAGCAGGTTCTGAATGAAGACGTCGGCGCGCGCCAGCAACCGCTGCAGCAGCGCCGCGTCCTCCGACTTCTTGATGTCGAGGACCAGCGATTCCTTGCCGCGGTTGAGCCAGACGAAGTAGCTCGCCTGGCCCTTGGCCGCCTGGTCGTAACCGCGGGCGAAATCGCCCTCCGGCCGCTCGATCTTGATCACCCGCGCCCCGGCATCGGCCAGGCGCGACGAGCAGTAGGGAGCGGCCACCGCCTGCTCCAGCGCGATGACCAGCAGACCGTCGAGGGGTTTGCTCATGCCGGCCGGACCTTAGCGGGGCAGGTGCAGCGCCGCAAACCTTGTTAGACTCGGGCCGCGATGGGTGTCTTGAAGCGGGGTTTCGCGGTTTCGCTCCTGCTGCTGGCGATGCCGCTGGCAGCGGCGGAGCGGGCCCTCGCTCAGCCGCAGCCCTTTGTCGCACCGGCCGCGGGCCTGACTGTCGTCACGAGCACTGGCGCGACTTTCGAGATCGACTCGGTCGACGGCACGACCATCCGTACCCTCACCGGCCAGCAGCCACCCCTGGCTTGGCTAGCCGCCTGCCGCCCGGTCGCCGGTAATGTCGACTTCGACAGTCAGGAGATAGCCGCTCTCTGGCCGCTCCAATCGGGAAGCCTGCTGCGTACCGCGACCTGGCGCGCCAACGCCCGCTGGCATCTGGTGATCCGCGTGCGCGGGCGGGAGACGGTCACGGTCCCTGCCGGCACATTCCCCACCTGGCTGATCGAGGTCGAGGAGGCGGCCGTCAGCAACGATTACAAGGCCCTGTTCCGCTGCTGGTACGCCCCCTCGCTCGGCTTCACCGTCAAGCGCGAACACTCGGTGCCGGTCGGCAGCGCCCCGCGCGCCGATTACGAGGCCGAGCGGATCGAGCGTCGCGACCGCACGCAATTCCGGGCCCCGCCCGCTGGCACTTCGTTCGAGACCTCGCGGGGCGTCTTTCGTATCGACGGCGCCGAGGGTACCAATCTGATCCGCCGCAGCGACCAAGCGGCGGCCAGCACGACCTGGGTCGGCGGCCTGGTCGGCTACAACTCGGCCGATACCATCATCGACTCGGCCAAGCTAGAGTTCGCTCGGCTCTGGC
>VGEI01000496.1 GCA_016869415.1 Alphaproteobacteria bacterium | reverse complement strand
CATCGAGACTGCCAAGCCCTTGATGATATTCGTGCCATGGCCGGTGGTCGACGATTCCGCAATGCTCTGCACCGGGCGGTAATGTGTTCCGGTGTAGTACTCGGTAATCCACACGAGGAGCCCGGTGACCGCCAGGCCTGCGAGTGCGCAGTAAAACAGGTGCCGCCCTGTGAAGACCTGGCTGCTGATCGTGTAGGACGTCGAGAAGCCCACGTAGAGGTGAGTGACGATGCCGATCAGCACCGCCGAGGCGATACCGGTCACCACGAGGCCCTTGTAGAGGGCCTTCATGATGTTGCTGTCGGGGCCGAGCTTGACGAAGAACGTGCCGGCGACCGAAGCGGCGATGCACACGCCGCCGATAAGCAGCGGGAACATCATCATCTGGGCCTGAGCGGCACCGGTGAAGAAGATGGCCGCGAGCAGCATGGTCGCGACGATCGTCACGGCGTAGGTCTCGAACAGGTCGGCGGCCATGCCGGCGCAGTCGCCGACGTTGTCACCAACGTTGTCGGCGATCACGGCCGGGTTGCGGGGGTCATCCTCGGGTATACCGGCCTCGACCTTGCCGACCAGATCGGCGCCGACATCCGCACCCTTAGTGAAGATGCCGCCGCCGAGACGGGCAAAGATCGAGATCAGCGAAGCGCCGAAGGAGAGCGCCACCAGCGCCTCGAGCACCGAGCGCAGATTGGCGGGCGTCGAGACGCCCTTCCAGCTGACCAGCACGCCGTAATAAACCGCGACACCGAGCAGGCCGAGACCGACCACCAGCATGCCGGTGATGGCGCCAGCGCGGAAGGCAACGTCGAGGGCAGGCTGCATGCCGCGGCTGGCGGCATCTGCGGTGCGCACGTTGGCGCGTACCGAGACGTTCATGCCGATATAGCCGGCGGCACCCGACAGAACGGCACCGATGACAAAGCCGAGCGCGACATGAACCCCGAGAGTGAAGGCCAGGATCACGGCCACGGCGATGCCGGCGATAGCGATCGTCTTGTACTGGCGGTTGAGGTAGGCCTGCGCGCCCTCCTGAACAGCGGCGGCGATGGCCCGCATGCGGTCGTTGCCGGTGCCAGCCGACATCACCTGCGAATAGGCGAACCAGCCGTAGACGAGCGCGAGCACGCCGCAGGCAATAACGATCCAAAAGGCTTGGCTCATGATCGAGTTCCTTGGGGTTCTTACTTGTGTCTTCGGGTCGTTGAGAGAGTTAATTCGGCCTCAGAATAGCGGATTCGCCGGCCGAAAATCGCGCGGGAACATGCCAGAAGCGCCCCCCAGGTGCAAGCAACCCGGCGTCTTAACCCCGGGTCCTGCTAGGGGATTTCCCTAGGCCGAGGCTGGCCGGCGGCGGCGGAGCTCAAGCCAGACGACAGCGAGAAGCGTGGCGCCAACGAACGGCAGAACGACCAGGTTAAGAGCCGCCCACCCCTGCCCTTCGTGTAGCGCCCCCGAACTCAGGGCACAAAGGGCGACCGAGCCGAACACGAGGAAGTCGTTGACCGCCTGCACCTTGGCCTTCTCGGCGGGATTGTAGGTCTGAGTGAGCAGCGCCGTGCCACCGATGTAGAGGAAATTCCAGGCCACGCCCACGAGGACCAGCCCAAGCCAGAACTGCGGCACGCCGGTCCCCGAGAGATGAACCGCGACGGCGGCGACAAAAAGCAGGGCGCCTGCCATCATGATCCGCAGAACCCCGAAGCGGGAGATCAGGCTGCCGGTGACGAACGACGGCGCGAACATCGCCAGCACATGCCATTGGATGACCAGCGCGGCCGATTCAAACGCGTGGTGGTGACTGACCATAGCTAGCGGCGTGACCGTCATCACGAGTGCCATGCCGCCGTAACCGACCATCGCCGCGAAGACTGCGACGAGGAATGACGGATTGCGGGCGATCTCCAGCAGCGGTCGCCCTGCCTCGCTGCGTTCCGCCGCACTAGGCGGCGGGATACGGATGAACTGCAGGACCAGCAGGGCGATGGCCGCCACTCCCACCAGTGCTGCGAATGAGCCGGCATAGGTCACCGGAGCCAGTAGATCCTTGGTCAGCTTGGCGAGCTCCGGGCCGATCACAGCGGCAATGACCCCGCCCGCCAGCGTGTAGGAGATAGCCTTACTGCGCCAGGCGTCGGTCGATCCGTCGACCGCGGCGAAACGATAAAATTGCCCGAAGCCGTTGTAGACGCCGGTCAGGACCGTGCCCAGGCAGAACATCAGAAACGATGCTTGCAAGACCCCGAGTGTCGCGACCGCGGCGCCCAGTATTCCGAACAGCGCGCCGACCGTGAACCCCCATCGGCGCCCGACGCGCTGCATCAGCAGGGACGCCGGGAATGCAGTAACCATCACCATCACCTGCTGGAGGCCGGTGGGCAACGTGGCCAACGCCTTGTTCTCCGCCAAGGCGTAGCCGACCAAGGCCGCCTCAGCGATCATCGTCGAGGTACCGATCATGAAAAGGCCCTGACTCAGCGCGAGGAGGAGAACGTTTCGGCGCGATGTGCGCAGGTCGATGCTGGTGCTCATGGCGCCGCACCATACACGACGGCCAGATACCCGCAACTACGGGTACGGGGCGAACTAGGTGACGCGGCGAGTGAACTGCCGAAGGAAGACGATATTGCCCCGCATTTCCCAGATGAACCCTTGAACTGGCCGGCGTCGAATCCACTTGAGCCATAGGACGCAACGTCTTGTCTCATTGGACCGGGGTCGCAGATGGTGCAGCCAGCGGGTGAAGCGCAATCCGATGCTCTCCGGCTCGATTTC
>VGEI01000495.1 GCA_016869415.1 Alphaproteobacteria bacterium | reverse complement strand
CGAGCGGATAGGAAAGCGCGCGCCGGTGCGCATTACCGGGCCGGTCTCGACCGGCACGTTCTGCTTCTTGAGCTGTGCGATGACTTCGTCGAGCGGCACAGCGGCGAGCAGGCAGAGGTCGGCCGACCCCGGCGTCGGCGTCTTCGCCACCGCCATGATGTCGACCTTGAATTTGCCGTCCTGCAGGTTGAATTTCTGGTCGCCGAAGCGCAGGGCCTTGCGGCCCTGACCGAAGACTTCCAGCCTCATGCCCAGCACGCGCGTGTAGAACTCGATCGTGCGGTCCATGTCGGCGACGGTGAGCACGACATGGTCGATGCCGGCGATCAACATCCTAGCTCTCGACGGGCACGCCCTCGGGGCCCTCGCTGCCCTTGAAGTATTTGAACGTGCCTTCGCCGATGGCGATCAGCGTGCCGTTGTCGTCGCTGACCTCGACCGAGGAAGCGTAAATGGTGCGGCCGCCGCCCTTCACCTTCGCCCGCGCGACGATCCGCCCGCCCTTGCCGGGCGCGAGGAAGCTGGTGGTCAGCGCCAGGGTCGAGGAGAGACGCCGCCGTCCGGGATGGGGGCAGTAATTCCCGGCATAGCCCGCGGCGGCATCGATCAGCGTGGCGGTGACGCCGCCATGCACGATGCCGGTGCGGTTGCGCATCCAGTCCTGAATGTCGATGGCGACGGTGACCGCACCCTCGCTCCATTCCAGGATCTTCATGCCGAGATGGCGGTTGAAGTTGCTGAGAAGGGCGCCCCAGGCCGGATTTCCGTGTTCGCTCATGGGCCCGGACCATAGCGGTCGGCGGCGATTGACACAATCGGGGGCGGGCCCTTTACTCGCGCGCAAGCGACACCCGGAGTCAGCACGATGGCAAAGGCCCGCAGCGGCGGTCAGGTTCTGGTCGATCAGCTCGTCATCCACGGCGCGGAGATGGCGTTCTGCGTGCCGGGTGAGAGCTATCTCGAGGTGCTCGACGCCCTCTACGACGTGCGCGACCGCATCACCCTGGTCAACGCCCGCCACGAGGCGGGCGCCGCCAACATGGCCGAGGCCTACGGCAAGATGACCGGCAAGCCCGGCATCGCCATGGTGACGCGCGGCCCCGGTGCCTGCCAGGCCTCGGTCGGCGTGCACACGGCCTTCCAGGATTCGACGCCGATGATCCTGCTCATCGGCCAGGTGGCGCGCGACACCACCGACCGCGAGGCCTTCCAGGAGGTCGACTACCGCCAGATGTTCGGCCCACTGGCCAAATGGGCGGCGCAGATCGACCAGGCGGAGCGCGTGCCCGAGTACATGGCGCGCGCTTTCCATGTGGCGACGTCGGGCCGGCCGGGCCCGGTGGTGCTTGCCCTGCCCGAGGACATGCTGACCGACCGGGTCAGCGTGCCCGACGCCAAGCCCTACCAGGAGATTCAACCGGCCGCTTCGGCAGGCGACTTGGAGAAGCTCGCCGCCTTGCTGGCCAAAGCCGAGCGGCCCTTGCTCATCACCGGCGGTCCGGGCTGGAGCGACGCGGCTTGCGCCCAGATGCTGGCCTTCGCCGAAGCCTGGAATATCCCGTCGACCACGGCCTTCCGCTGCATGGACCAGCTCGACAACCGCTCGAAGGTCTATTCAGGCGATTTCGGCACCTCGTCGCCGCCGCCGCTGCTCAAGCGCATCAGGGATGTCGACCTCTTGCTGGTGGTCGGCGCGCGGCTGGGCGAGATGACCACGCAGTCCTATACGACGCTGGAGATCCCCGAGCCGAAGCAGACTCTGGTGCACGTCCACCCCGACGCCAACGAGCTCGGCCGCGTCTACCGCCCCACACTCGGCATCGCCTCGGGACCGGCGGCCTTCGCTTCGGCAGCCGCTTCGCTGCGCCCCAAGGCAAAGCCGAAATGGGGTGCGTGGACCGAAGCGGCGCGCCAGGACTATCTCGCCACGCTCGAGCCCACACCCTATAACGGCGCGCTCGACATGGGCCGCGTCATGGCCGACATCCGCGACAAGCTGCCGCGCGACGTCATCGTCACTCTCGACGCCGGCAACCATACCGGCTGGCCGCAGCGTTATCTCTCCTACGGCCGGCCAGGCCGGCTGATCGGCCCGACCAGCGGTGCCATGGGCTATTCCGTGCCGGCGGCGGTGGCCCTTTCGCTTGTCGACCGCGACCGGCTGGTCATCGGCTGTGTCGGCGACGGCGGCTTCATGATGAGCGGCCAGGAGCTCTCGACCGCCGTGCAGTACGGCGGCAAGCCGATCGTGCTGGTGTTCAATAACAAGACCTACGGCACCATCCGCATGCACCAGGAGCGCGAGCATCCCGAGCGCGTGGTCGGCACCGATCTGGTCAATCCTGATTTCGCTGCCATGGGCAGGGCGATGGGTTGCCACGCCGAAACGGTGACGCGCACCGACGAGTTCGCCCCGGCCTTCGAGCGCGCGGTCAAGTCAGGCAAGGCGGCGTTGATCGAGCTGCGCACCGATCCCGAGCTGATCACCACGCGCATGACCATCACGGCGCTACGCGACGCGGCGAGGGCGCGGGCAGCGAAGGAGAAGGCTCCCGCGTGATGCGCCACACACCCCCCACCCTAGCCCTCCCCCTCAAGGGGGGAGGGGACAGGAGAAGAGGGCATCCTCTTACTCCCTCCCCCTTGATGGGGGAGGGTTGGGGTGGGGGTGATTGCCGGTGCCAAGTTAGAGGGCGTTAGTCGATGCCTTCTTTCGACATCGTCTCGAAGACCGATCTCGCCGAAGTCGGCGGTGCCGTCGCGAGGTTGGTAGGAA
>VGEI01000494.1 GCA_016869415.1 Alphaproteobacteria bacterium | reverse complement strand
AAAACTTAGAGAATAACTGTTGGAGTTGCAAAATCTATTTTGCAGACGCAAAATCATGCTTATTCCCATTGTCTGGAGAAGGGGAGTGGCCATGAGCGGGAAACGGTGGAGCGGAATGGTGAGCGTGCTGGCCGTGGCGGCGGCGTTGGCGGCCGGCGGGGCGGGCGAGGCGCAGGCGCAAAAGACGCGGCTCACCGTCTACACGGCGCTGGAGAACGACCAGCTGCAGCCTTACAAGCAGGCCTTCGAGGCCGACAATCCCGATGTCGAGATCGCCTGGGTGCGCGATTCCACCGGCGTGATCACCGCCCGTGTGCTGGCCGAGAAGGACAACCCGCGCGCCGACATCATCTGGGGCCTGGCCGCGACCAGCCTGCTGATCTTCGACCAGCAGGGCCTGATCCACCGCTATACGCCGAGGGGCGCCGAGCTGCTCAAGCCCGGTCTGCGTTCCGACACCAATCCGATGACCTATACCGGTGTCGAGGCCTTCGTCGCCGTGGTCTGCGTCAACACGGTCGAGCAGAAGAAGGCCGACGCGCCGACGCCCAACTCCTGGCAGGACCTGCTCGATCCCAAGTTCAAGGGCCGTATCGTCATGCCGCATCCGGCTTCCTCCGGCACGGGCTACCTGACCGTCGCCGCCTGGATGAAGATCATGGGTGAGCAACAGGCCTGGGCCTACATGGACAAGCTCCATGACAATATCGGTCTCTACCTGCACTCCGGCTCCGCCCCGTGCGTCCAGGCCGGCCGCGGCGAGCGCATGGTGGGCATCGGCTTCGACATGCGCGGCGCACGCGAGAAGACGCAAGGCGCCCCTCTCGATCTCGTCATTCCCAAGGAAGGTGTAGGCTGGGACCTCGAGGCCACGGCCATCATCAAGGGCACCAAGAACCTGGCGGCGGCACAGAAGCTGGCCGACTGGTCGGTGACCCGCAAGGCGAACGAGCTCTACGGCAAGTACTACGCCATCGTCGCCTATCCGGGCCTCAACGTCGCGCCGCCCAACTATCCGCCCAACGCCGAGGCGGGCATGGTCAACATGGACTTTGCCTGGATGGCGCAGAACCGCGACCGCATCCTCGCCGAGTGGACCAAGCGCTACGACAGCAAGGCCGCGCCGCGATAGGGCGTCTCACAAGCGGACGAGCGAGCCCAGCACGCGGACGGCTGCAGTCGTCCGCGTGCTTTGGCACTTATTCGATTTGTTAACCCGGCCTCGGCTATGACCGAGGGTCTGGCCCTTGCCCTCAAACCGGGATTTGCGTTAGTTAACAGTACCTTTGTGCGGGCGCGAAGTATCGCACCGCAGGCGTGGCGGGGCGGGATTCGCACCGGCGCACGCTCTCGCTGCAGCGTCACGGCCGTTACCTTCACACCGCCTAGACCCCTTCGCCCCTTATCTCACTTCAGTCATCCGAGGTTCCCATGGCCCGCAACAATATTGCCCTCGTCGGCGCCGGACAGATCGGCGGCACATTAGCCCTCCTCGCCGGCCTCAAGCATTTGGGTGACATCGTGCTCATCGATATCGTCGAGGGCGTGCCCCAGGGCAAAGCGCTCGACCTCGCCCAGACGGCGCCGGTCGAAGGCTTCGATTCCGTGCTGGCCGGCACCAACAATTTCGCCGACATGAAGGGTGCCGACGTGGTGATCGTCACCGCCGGCGTGCCGCGCAAGCCCGGCATGTCGCGCGACGACCTGATCGCCATCAACTGCAAGGTCATCGCCAACGTCGCCGACAATATCAAGCAGCACTGCCCGACGGCCTTTGTCATCGTCATCACCAACCCGCTCGACGTCATGGTCTGGGTGATGCGCGAACTCTCCGGTCTGCCGCACAGCAAGGTGGTCGGCATGGCGGGCGTGCTGGATTCGGCGCGCTTCCGCACCTTCCTCGCCTGGGAATTCGGAGTCTCGGTCGAGGACGTGACGGCTTTCGTGCTCGGCGGCCACGGCGACACCATGGTGCCGCTGGTCCGCTACTCGACCGTCGCCGGCATCCCGGTTCCCGACCTAATCAAGATGGGTTGGTCGACTCAGGAGAAGATCGACAAGATCGTCCAGCGCACCCGCGACGGCGGGGCGGAGATCGTCGGCCTGCTCAAGACCGGCTCGGCCTTCTATGCGCCGGCCGCCTCGGCCATCGCCATGGCCGAAAGCTACCTGCACGACAAGAAGCGCCTTCTGCCCTGCGCCGCCTGGCTCACCGGCCAGTACGGGCTCAAGGATCTCTATGTCGGTGTGCCGGTGGTGATCGGTGCCAAGGGCGTCGAGAAGATCGTCGACATCAAGCTCAACGCCGACGAGCAGGCGATGCTCGACAAATCTGTAAGTGCGGTGAAAACGCTCTGCGACGTGGCCGCCGGCATCCTGAAGAAGGAAGGCAAGCTCTAGGGCGGACACGAAGCAAGGAGGCCTGACGATGAACATTCATGAGTATCAAGCCAAGAGCCTCCTTACGAAATACGGCGTGGCTGTGCCGAAGGGGGGTGTGGCGTTCACGCCCGAGGAGGCGGAGCGGATCGCGACGGAGTTGGGCGGCGGGGTGGTCGCCGTCAAATCGCAGATCCACGCCGGTGGGCGCGGGGCGGGGCGCTTCAAGGACGATCCGGGCGGCAAGGGCGGGGTGCGGATAGCCAAGAACCCGGCCGAGGCCAAGGCGCACGCGGCGGCGATGCTGGGCAAGGTGCTGGTGACCAAGCAGACCGGCCCCAAGGGCAAGGAAGTGAAGCGGGTCTATATCGAGGCCGGGCTCGGCATCAAACGCGAGCTC
>VGEI01000493.1 GCA_016869415.1 Alphaproteobacteria bacterium | reverse complement strand
TTGCTCAACGCAAGACCTCGAAAGTCCCTCGGCTTCCGTTCACCGCAAGAGGTTTTTGACTCCCTCGCTGGCCCCTAAATCCCTATGCACTGGCGAGTTGAATCTGCCACCGGCAAGGACATCGCCTTCGCCGTGTTCTCGACCGTGCCCTTCGGGCCGGACGGCGGCGAGTACCCGGCGTGGATGAAGTACGGCGGCGGCGAGAAGCTCATGCAGGCGCTCTACGCCAAGTACGGCATCCATTCGATCCTCTGCAACCTGATCGCGCCGGAAGCCTCGGGCTGGTTCCGCAAGGAGATCGTCAACGTCGAGGATCTGAAGGGCCTGAAGATGCGCTTCTTCGGGCTGGGCGCCAACGTCATGGAGAAGCTGGGTGTCGCCACGCAGCTCCTCCAGGCGGGCGAGATCTTCCAGGCGCTGCAGCTCGGCACCATCGACGCCACCGAGTTCTCCATGCCGGCGATGGACCTCAGCCTCGGCTTCTACCAGGTGGCGAAGTTCTACTACTTCCCCGGCTGGCACCAGCAGTCGACCTTCGGCGACATGATCTGGAACAAGGCCAAATGGGACTCGCTGTCGGAGACGCAGAAGTTCCAGGTGACCACGGCCTGCGACGCGGCGGTGCTCAACGGCTTCGCGCTGTCGGAGTACGCCCAGATGGGCGCCCTGAAAGAGCTGCAGTCCAAGGGCGTGCAGCTCAAGACCTGGGACAAGAAGTTCATCGACGCCTACCACAAGGCCTGGGAAGAGGTGGCCGACGAGCAGACCAAGAAGAGCGCCGAGTTCAAGAAGGCCTGGGACTCGCTCCGGCAGTTCCGCGCCGAATACTCGATCTGGCGCGAGCGCGGCTATCTGCGGTGAACTGAACGGCGACCGGCGATCCCTGGGACCGCCGGCCGCTCCTTTCACAAATCGTCGCCCCCGCGCCGGCGGGGGTCCAGCCTTTTCCGGAGAAGAGCCTGGATTCCCGCTTTCGCGGGAATGACGGAAAAAAACATCACGGCTGGGCCGGGGGACTACATGGGGTTTCTGCTAACGTTGAGCGACGCGATCAATCGCGCGCTGGAGCGAATCGCGCGGGCATCCGGCTGGCTGTTCCTGGCGCTGATCGCGGTGATCATCTGGGACATCCTGACGCGCAAGATCGGTTTCCAGATCCCGGGCTTCGGCTCGACGCCGATCCAGGAGCTGGAATGGCATCTGCACGGCGTGCTCTTTCTCTTCTGGCTGGGCTACGCTTACGTGCGCAACGTGCATGTGCGCATCGACGTGTTCACCGCCCACCGGCCGCCGCGCACCCTGGCCTGGCTGGAGATTTTCGGCATCGCCGTCTTCGCCATCCCCTACTGCATCGTGGCCACCTGGTTCGCCTACGGCTTCGCCGAAGTCTCGTTTCTGCAGGGTGAATCCTCCGACGCGCCCAACGGCCTGCCGCATCGCTGGCTGATCAAGTCGACCCTGTTCCTCGGCCTGGTCATGGTCTGTGCCTCGGTGATCTCCATCCTGGCCCGCAACCTGGTGTTCCTGTTCGGGCCGCAGGAGCTCGCCGCCCGGGCCGCCCCTCCCGGCGCCACGCACTAGGAGGCGGACATGGAGCTCTACTACTGGTTCGGCGACCACCTCGCCGTGCTGATGTTCCTGGTGCTGACGCTCATCATGTTCGTCGGCTACCCGGTGGCCTTCGTGCTGGGCGGCGTGGCGCTGGCCTTCGGGGCGATGGGCATCGTCTTCGACGTCTTCCGCCCGGGTCAGTTCTACGCGCTGATCCCGCGCATCTGGGGCCAGGCCGTGCAGAACCCGGCCCTGATCGCCATCCCCATGTTCGTCTTCATGGGCACGATGCTGGAACGGTCCGGCGTGGCCGACGACCTGCTGCGGGCGCTGCAGGTGCTGACCCGGCGCATCCCCGGCGGCCTCGCCATGTCGGTCACCCTGATGGGCACGATCATGGCGGCGACCACCGGCATCGTCGGCGCCTCGGTCATCATGCTGACCCTGATCGCCCTGCCGACCATGCTGGAGCGCGGCTACTCCAAGGAGCTGTCGACCGGCACCATCGCCTCGGCCGGCACGCTCGGCATCCTGATTCCGCCTTCTATCATGCTGGTTATCATGGGCGATCTGATGTCGGTCTCGGTCGGCACGCTGTTCACCGCCGCGATCATGCCGGGGCTGGTGCTCTCGGCCATCTATCTCGTCTATATCGGTGTCTTCGCCTTCCTGCGGCCCAGCGCCGCGCCGCCGCTGGCGGACGACAGCGGTCCGCGGACCTCCGCCGAGTTCTGGCGCATGATGCTGCGCAGCTTCCTGCCGCCGTCCTTCCTGATCTTCGTGGTCCTGGGCTCGATCTTCGGCGGCTTCGCCACGCCGACCGAGGCCGGCGGTGCGGGCTGCCTCGGCGCCATCCTGCTGGCCCTGTGGAACAGGCGGCTCAGCCTCAAGACGATGCGCGAGGTGCTGGAAAGCGCCGCCCTGACCAACGCCCTGGTCTTCTTCATCGTCTTCGGCGCGACGCTGTTCTCCTATGTCTTCCGGGCGCTGGGCGGCGACGACCTGGTGGCCGAGATTCTCAAGGCTCTGGGCATCAACACCGGCTGGGAGATCCTCAGCTTCGTCATGGTGCTGGTCTTCATCATGGGCTTCTTCTTCGACTGGCTGGAGATCTGCCTGATCGTGCTGCCGATCTTCGCACCCATCCTCAAGCTGATCGACTTCACTCCGCATCTCGCCACCAACAAGGACTTCCTCGCCTGGTTCCTCATCCTGGTGGCGGTCAACCTGCAGTCGGCGTTCCTC
>VGEI01000492.1 GCA_016869415.1 Alphaproteobacteria bacterium | reverse complement strand
TCCCGAGTCTGCAAGTCGCAGGCAAGTCGCAACGGCGGTACGCGACGGGCATCGGCGAGCCACAGCGGGTCGACCCAAACTACTTACGAAACCGTTGTGTATCGTCCCGTTAGCAACGATCATCGGCGTAGGGTGTCTTGGGTCGCCAATACCCAGAACCGTTTCGTAATCAGTAGGTCCCCGGTTCAAATCCGGGCGTCGGCACCACCGCTATGACCCGTTCCGCTATACCCCCGGCGTCCCTCTCCGTGCTGCGGGGGGCCATGCTGCCGCTCGATGGCAGCATCGCCGAGCATGTACCGGACATCGTCGCCGCCTACGCGCGGCTGGTGCCGCCGGCGGAGTGGCCGGGAATTACCGTCGTCGATCTGACCGCCGGTTCCTGCCTGCTGCCGCTGCTGTTCGCGGCCCACGGCGCGGAAAAGCTGGTGATCAACGATCTGGCGCCGCGCAGCCAGCTGGCGGCGCGTGCCCTGTTCGGCGGAGCATCCTTGTCGTGGCCAGAGGTTGAACGCCGGCTCGTCGTGCCCCGGTCCCGCCTGCGCCGCCACGTGCCGAGTTTCCATTTCTCCTCGGACTACCTCACCGAACCGGTCGCCGTGGTCTTCGACCGGCTATATTACGCGCGGGTGCCGCTCCGGCAGCGTGCGGCTTACCAGTATCTGGCGCTACGCTGGGTGCTCGGTTTCAGCCCGGTCGACGATGCCTGGAACATCCTGCCGACGCATGATCCCCGCCAGTTGCGCGAGGATCTGGCGCATGATTGGGGCCCCTATCTGCACCGCATGCACCGTCCGCGCCAGGTTCTGCGAAGCTTGCTCAGGGAGATCAACGGCGCAATCGCGCAGGTCCGGCACGCCCGCGCCGTGATCCAGGGCGAGGACATGCTGACCCTGTGCCGCCGGCTGAACTATGGACACCGTGCCTTTGTGGTGGCCAATCCGCCGACCCGCGGCCTCGACGAGTACGTGATCGACGATCAGCTGGCCCACAGCCTGATGGCCAATCGCTGGTTGCCGCTTAGCCGCAGCCGCGAGGTGCCTGGGGAATTCTGGCGTCGCCGGGTGGCAGCCGTGCTGAGGCAAGTGCCACAGGGTACTCACGTGCTCGTCTGGGGTGGGGACGGTGCCGTGCGCTGGCGCGATTGCGTCGCGTTGTGGGAGCGTTACGGCGACCGGGTGGCGGAGCGCCGCGCCGACCGGCCGGGCGGGCGTGCCGGCTGGGCGATCCTGGTGCGTCGTTAGCCGGCCAGGATGCTCGGCGGCTGATGTACTTTCACGCTAGGAGCCATCTCGCGGTATTTCTCCACCTCGACGAGCGCGCTCATGGCGCTGGGGCCTTGCCCCAACTTCGACGTGCCCTTGTCCGGCGTGAGCACATTGGGGTTGCCGTGGATCTCCAGTGTTCCCGGTTTGCCCGGCTCCGCCGGATCGTACCAGCCGCCCGTCGGTAGGATCACGACACCGGGCATCACGGCTTCGCTGAGCACGGCCCCGGCCAGACAGTCGCCGCGCTGATTGAACACGCGCACGATATCGCCGGCGCGGATGCCGCGAGCGGCGGCATCGCCGGGATTGATGGTCAGCGGCTCGCGGCCTCCAACCTTGGTGCGGCGGCTTACCGGACCCGGGTCCATCTGGCTGTGCAGACGACCGGTAGGCTGGCTGGTCAGCAGATGCAGCGGAAAGCGCTTGGCAGCCGCGGCGCCCAGCCACTCGCCAGGCGGCAGCCAGGCGGGATGGCCCGGGCAGTCCTCGTAGCCGAAACCGGCGATCGCCTCGGAGAACAACTCGATGCGGCCTGACGGCGTGGCCAGCCGGTGCAGCTCGGGGTCGCGGCGGAACTCGCCGAGCGCTACGTAGTCGTCGTCGGGGACGGGCAGCTCGATATAGCCCTCATTCCAGAACGAGTCGAAATCAGGCAGAGCAATGTTCTGGCGCGCTGCGTCGCTGCGGAAATCCTGGTAAAGCCGCCGTAGCCAACCCATCTCGTCGAGCCCGCCGGAAAACGCGGTGCCGAGACCCAGTCGCTGGGCCAGCCCCTCGAAAATATCGAAGTCGTTGCGGGCCTGGCCGACCGGCTCGATCGCCTTCTTCATCGCCACGACGAAACGATCGCGGCCATTGGCACCGATGTCGTTGCGCTCCAGCGTCGTGGTCGCCGGCAGGACGATGTCGGCATGACGCGCCGTCGCCGTCCACCAGGACTCGTTGACAATGACGGTCTCCGGCTTCTGCCAGGCGCGCAGGAAGCGGTTGAGATCCTGGTGGTGGTGAAACGGATTGCCGCCGGCCCAGTAGACGAGGCGGATATCGGGGTAGGTGAGCTTCTTGCCGTCGAAGTCGATCGTGGCGCCAGGCTCGAGCAACGCATCGGCAATGCGCGCCACAGGAATGGCGAAGTTCAGCGGGTTGCGGCCCTTGTCGAGTTCCGGGCTGGGGATCTCGGGCCGCGGCTCGCCCACGCCGTTGATCGATCCGTGTCCGAAGCCGAAGCCGCCGCCCGGCAGGCCGATCTGGCCGAGGCAGGCGGCAAGCGCGATCAACGCCCAGTAGGGCTGCTCGCCATGCTCGCCGCGCTGCAGCGACCAGGTGGCGGAAATCAGGGTGCGCGTGGCCGCCATACGGCGCGCCAGCTCACGGATTGCCGCGGCGTCGACGCCGGTGATCGCCGCAGCCCACTCGGCATTCTTGGGCTGGCCATCAGGCTCGCCGGCGACGTAGCTGAGGAAAGCCTCGAAACCCACGCAGTAACGCTCAAGAAAGGCACGGTCATGCCGTCCTTCGGCGACCAGGGTGTGG
>VGEI01000491.1 GCA_016869415.1 Alphaproteobacteria bacterium | reverse complement strand
CGCGATCTTCTCGGCCGCAAGCATAGGCCCCGAGTCGTACAGGGGTATCCTTAAGAACTCGTTACTATATTAATAAGTCAAATACTTAGGGTGTGTCCGGGGCTCGCCGAGGCCGGTCGCACCCCTTATTGTCCCAACTCGGGAGGGCAGGCGGATGTCGGATATTGGCGTGGGACTGATCGGCGCGGGGTATATCGGCCACACCATCGCACTGGCCTATCGTGCGGTTGCTGCCACCTTCCCTCAGGCCGGGCGTCCGCGCCTGGTGGCGCTCGCCGATGTCAACGAAGCTACCGCCGCCAAGGCGGCGGAGCGCTACGGTTTCGCGCGCGCTCTCGGCGACTGGCGCGCGCTGCTCGCCGACCCGGCCATCGATCTCGTCGCTATCGCCACGCCGAACCATCTGCACGCCGAGATGGCAGAGGCGGCGCTAGCGGCCGGCAAGCATGTGCATTGCGAGAAGCCGATGGCGCCGTCTTTGGCGCAGGCCGAAAGCATGGCGCGGCGGGCCGGCAGCGCGCCGGGTCGTACCATTGTCGGCTACAATTATCTGCACAATCCCATCGTCGCCGCAGCACGCGAGATCATTGCCGGCGGTGAGATCGGCACGCCAGTTCATTTCCGCGGCACGCACAACGAGGACTACATGGCAGATCCTGCCGTCCCGTTCGGTTGGCGCTGTGACCGTGCTCTTGCGGGCGCCGGGGCGCTCGGCGACCTCGGGGCGCATATCGTCAGTATGGCTCATACGCTGATGGGCGGGATCCGGGAGGTCTGCGGCGATCTGGCAACGATGGTGACGGAACGTCCGCTTCCCGGCGGCGGCATGCGCCGGGTGGAGAACGAAGACCAGGCGCAATTCCTGGTGCGCTTCGCCAGCGGCGCCAGCGGCACGATCGAGGCCAGCCGCGTGGCCCAGGGGCAAAAGATGGGGCTGGGCTTCGAGATCACCGGCAGCAAGGGCGCGCTGGTCTTCGACCAGACCCGACTCAACGAGCTGCGTCTGTATCGTGCCGATCAGCGGCGGGGGCGCCAGGGCTTCACAACCATCCTGGCTGGGCCGGAGCATCCCGGCTATGCCGCATTTTGCGCCGGGCCGGGCCATCAGGTCGGCTTCAATGACCTCAAGGTCATCGAGGTCGCGCGCTTCCTGGAGGCGATAGCCGCGGGCAAGTCGGCTTACCCCGATTTTGCCGCTGCACTCCAATTCGAGCGCGTGCTCGATGCCGTGCAGCGCTCTGCGGCCGACAGGCGCTGGATGGACGTGGCGACGGGGTGATCTCAAGCCGGCGGCTATAGCCGCGCAGCTTGAGCTAGCGCTTGGGAAAGATCGGCGTAGAGGTCGCCGACATTTTCGATGCCGACGGAAAGGCGTAGCAGATCAGCCGGCGCCGGCGTGCCCGGACCTTCGACACTGGCCCGATGCTCGATCAAGCTCTCCACTCCGCCCAGCGATGTCGCACGCTTCCACAAGCGGACTCCGGCGGCCGTGGCGATGGCGTGGCGCTCGCCTCCGGCCTTCCCCTCACCACGGACGCGGATCGACATCATGCCACCGAAGCCGCCATTCATCTGTCGGGCGGCTACGTCGTGGTCGGGATGGCTCTTCAGCCCGGGATAGAGCACGGCCGCCACCTGGGGGTGAGCGGAGAGCCGCTCGGCCAGGATATGCGCCGAAGCGCAGGCTTGACGTACGCGCAGATAGAGCGTGCGCATGCCGCGCAGAAGCAGGGCGGTTTCAAAGGGGCCGAGCAATCCTCCCTGATAGGTACGTATGCCGGAGAGGCGCGCCCACATGTCGTCCTTGGTATGTGTGACCAGCGCGCCAGCCATCACGTCGGTGTGGCCGTTGAGATACTTGGTCGCCGAATGCATGACGATGTCAGCACCCAGCGTGAGCGGCTGCGTCAACACCGGCGTGGCGGCAGTCGAATCGACCGCGAGGCGGGCGCCGGTCCGGTGTGCCAGCTCCGCGGCGGCCGCGATGTCGGTAACGGTCCACAGCGGATTGGCCGGTGTCTCCAGCCAGACCAGCTTGGTGGTGCCCGGTCGCAGCGCAGCACTCAGCGCAGCTAGATCGCTCGTATCGACGAAATCGACTTTGAGCCCCCACTCGCTGGCCGGCCCGCGAAGCCAGTTGCGCAGCGACCAGTACATGACCGTGGGCGCCACGACATGATCGCCGGGGCGCAACGCCTGGAACACCGCCGTCGCTGCCGCCATGCCGGAGCCGAAGAGCATCGCCTCGGCTCCGCGCTCGAGCTCGGCCAGCACACGCTCTGTGTGGCGGATCAGCGCGTTGTCCGGCCGGCCATAGGACAGGCCGGAGCGATATCGGTTGTCCGGATCGCGCAGATAGGTAGTGGCGACCGGGATGGACGGGATGACGCCACCGTCTGCGCCGACGTCGCCAAGGGCCTGCGCAGCCAGAGTCTCCGGGGAGAAGGGCCTGTTCATCGGCCGTTGTAGACGTCAGGGTTGACCACGTGCACGGGTCTCTTACCGAAGGAAACGTCGACGATGCTCCTCAGGCCGGTGGAAGCCATCTCGTGGAAGCATTCGTCCGTCCAGCACAGCGAGTGCGGCGTCAGGATGACGTTGTCCATCATCAGCAGCGGGTTCGCCGGGTCGACGGGTTCCTTCTCGAAGACGTCGATGCCGGCACCGGCGATATGCCTGCTGCGCAGAACCTCGATCAGGGCCGGTTCGTCGATGATCGGGCCGCGGGCGAGGCTGATGAGAAACGCCGTCGGCTTCATCAGGGCGAGGCGGGGCGCGTTGACCAGGCGGAAGGTCTCGTCGTTGAGCAGGCAGCA
>VGEI01000490.1 GCA_016869415.1 Alphaproteobacteria bacterium | reverse complement strand
CCTCGCGCAGCATGATCGCTGGGCCGCAGGTCTGATGCTGCCCTATCTGGCCTGGGTGAGCTTGGCGGTTGCGCTCAACGTCGGCGTGGTGCTTCTGAATTGATTTTTAGATCAGCACCTTAGTGGAATGTGCGGCATGCATCCAAGACAACGCTGCCGCGCGCCGGAGCGGATTGCCGACGGCCAGCGGCGCCGTCATGGTTCCAATACAGGAACGAGAAGCAGATGGGGAACTCATGACTCGGCGCGGCTATCTGACGGTCATTCTTTGCGGTGCGCTCATTCTCACTTTCGCCACCGGGCTGCGGCAGAGTTTCGGCCTCTTCCTCAAACCGATGACCATGGATCTCGGGATCGGCCGCGAGGTCTTCGCTCTCGGCATCGCGATCAACAATCTGCTTTGGGGCGCAGCGGGACCGTTCGCTGGGGCCATCGCCGACAAATACGGCCCCGGGCGTGTTGCAGCACTGGGCGGTCTCTCCTATGCCTTGGGACTGGTGGTGCTTGGCCTGGCCAGCGATGGCAGGTTGATCATCTTCGGCAATGTGCTGATCGGTCTGGCGCTCGCCGGCTCCGGCTTTTCGGTGATACTCGCCGCGGTGACGCGGGCAACGCCGCCCGAGAAGCGCAGCCTGGCGCTGGGCATCGTTACAGCCGGGGGATCCTTCGGCCAGTTCTCCCTCGTGCCTTACGGCTACACGCTGCTCGATACCTTGGGCTGGTCGCTGGCACTGGCTGCGATGGGTGCAACCGCGCTACTCATCATCCCGCTGGCTAGCGGCGTCGCCGGCTGGCAGGCCGATGCTAGGGCGCAAGGGGCGCAGTCGTTGAGCGAGGCGCTGGCCGAGGCTTCACGGCACAGCGGCTTTTGGCTGCTGACCGCCGGATTCTTCGTCTGCGGTTTCCAGCTGGTCTTCGTCGGCACGCACCTGCCGGCTTTTCTCGCCGACCAGGCGATGCCGGCCTGGGTCGGCACCTGGGCGCTGGCGCTGATCGGCCTGTTTAACATCGTCGGCAGTTACACGGCCGGCGTGTTAGGCACCAAGCTGCGCAAGAAGTACGTGCTGGCGTGCATCTACCTGGCGCGCTCGGCGGCTTTCCTGCTGTTCATGATCCTGCCCCTGAGCCCGGCGAGCGTGCTTATCCTCGCTTCGTTGCTGGGGCTGCTGTGGCTGAGCACCGTGCCGCTGACCAGCGGCCTTGTCGCCCAGATTTTCGGCCCCACTTATATGTCGACGCTCTATGCTATTGTCTTCTTCAGCCATCAGGTCGGCAGCTTCCTGGGGGCGTGGCTGGGCGGTAAGGCCTTCGACATGCTTGGGTCCTACGACATCATGTGGTGGTTGTGCATCGGTGCCGGCATTTTCGCCGCGGCCATGCACTGGCCGATTGCCGACCGTCCGATGCCGCGCCTCGCCGCGGCAGGGGCGGCCGCATGACGCTGCGTTACGGCACCATCGGCGCTGCGGCGCTGGTTTTCCTTGGCGCTACCTGGCTGTGGGCGAAGAACGGCGCGGCAATCCTGTTGGACCTGTCCTGGATGGGCTGCTTCTAGCACCTCAATCGACCTTGATGCCGGCGGCCTTGATGACCTCGGCCCATTTGGTGACTTCGCTGCGGATGAAACCGCCAAGCTGCTCGGGCGAGCCGGCGATGACTTCGGCCCCTTCCTTGCTCATGCGCTCGGTCACTTCGCGCGAGCGCATGGCCTGCACGATCTGCTGATTGAGGGCGGCCACCGTCGCCGGCGGGGTGGAGGCGGGAGCGAAGATTGCCCACCACGTGGAAAATTCGTAGCCGGGCAGCCCGGCCTCGGCCATCGTCGGTACGTCAGGCAGGCTAGAGGAACGCGCCGCCCCGGTAAGCGCGATGGGCCGGATGGCGTTCGCCTGGATCTGCGGCACGGCCGGCACGATGTTGAGAAAGCTGAGCTGCACCTCTCCCGAGAGCACGGCAGTCATCGCCGGACCGCCTCCTTGGTAAGGCACATGAACGACATCGACCTTGGCCAGGGTCTTCATCAGCTCGGCGGGGATGTGCAGGTTGGTGCCGTTGCCGGCCGAGGAATAGTTCAGCTTGCCGGGCTGGGCGCGGGCGACGTCGAGCAGCTCTTTGAGGCTCTTGACCGGTACCGAGGGATGCACGACCAGGATCGAGGGCGAGCTGCCGAGCAGGGACACAGGCTGGAAATCCCTGACCGGATCGTAGGGCACGGTGCGGAAGAGCGACGGGTTGACGACGAAGGGCAGAGTCTGCGCCAGGAGCGTGGTCCCGTCGCCCGCGGCGCGTGCCACGAGCTCAGTGGCGATATTTCCCGAGGCACCCGGCCGGTTGTCGACGATCACATTGGCGCCGCTCGCCGCAGTCATCGCCTGGGCAAGTACTCGCGCCACCACGTCGACGCTGCCGCCCGGCGGATAGGGGTTGATGATACGCACCGGCCGGCCGCTCTGCGCCGCAGCGGGTACGGCCAGAACCAGCGACAGCAGGGCAAGAACGAGTGAACGGCGCAGCATGGCTTCCTACCGGGATTGCTCCCGGTTTTAGCGGGAAATCCGTGCAACGGCAACAGGCTTCGGCTGGTTGAGGTGCGTAGCAGCCATCGCTATGATCCGCCGCGAATTCCTCCAGCTAGGTTCCAGGGAGCAGGCGATCATGGCGAAAGTGGCGTTTCTCGGTCTCGGAGTGATGGGGTTCCCGATGGCCGGGCATCTGGTCAAGGCCGGGCATGAGGTCACGGTCTACAACCGCTCGGCCAAGAAGGCTGACGAGTGGGTCGCCAAGCACAAGGGCAAGAAGGCGGCGACGCCGGTCGAGGCG
>VGEI01000489.1 GCA_016869415.1 Alphaproteobacteria bacterium | reverse complement strand
TCAATCCTTAGGGCCGTTGGTATAAGTGCCGCAGCGTTTGCTCCCCGCAACGTGTAGCGTTGGCGGGTAAGCAAACGTGGGAGGCACTCCTGGTCTTCTCCAGTTGAACCGAACCTCCTGCAACAGTCGGTCGCAGCGCGACAAGTTGAAGGCAATCCGGACCGAGGCGCTAGCCCGTTGAATATGCTATAAAAGCCCATCGATCCGCCCGTGGAGACCCCGCATGCACGCGGACATCGCCGAAAAGCGACAGGAGCTGACTGCGCTGTGCCGACGCTACGACGTGGCGCGGCTGGAGGTCTTCGGCTCCGCCGCCCGCGACAGTGGATTCGACGCGGCGCGCAGCGACGCCGACTTCCTGGTCGAGTTCAGGGCTGACAGCACCCAGCCGCCGCTGGAGCGGTTCCTCGGCCTTGCCGAAGCGCTGGAACGGCTTCTCGGCCGGCCGGTCGACCTGGTGGAGCGCAGGGCGCTGGAGCAGAGCCGCAACTACCTCCGCCGGCGGAGCATCCTCAGGCACGCCACACCGGTCTATGGCTGACCCGGCGGACAAGGACCGCTCGCTGCTGCTCGACATGCTGCTGGCCGCCAGGGACGCGGCCGCCTTCGTCGCCGGCCTGGGTGAGGCGGAGTTCCGGCAGAGCCGGCTGCATCAGAGCGCAGTAATCCGTTCTCTGGAAGTGATTGGCGAGGCGGCGGGGAAAATCTCCGATGCCTTCCAGGCAGCGCATCCCGAGATTCCGTGGCGCGAGATCACCGGCATGCGCCACCGCCTGATCCATGGCTACGCCGAGATCGACCTCGGCCTCGTCTGGTCGGTGGTGAGCGGAAAACTCGACCCGCTGACCGCCACTCTCGCCCGGCTTGTGCCGCCGGAAGGCGCACCCGACGCATGAACGCCGGGCGTCCACTAGCCACCGGCCCTTACCGGGGCATAAATCAACGCTGACCCTCAACCGACAAGAAACAGGCTCATGCGCTGGATTGCCCCCGCCGAAAAGGACTCCACGAACGGCACGCTGGAAAAGCGGCTCTGGGACGCCGCCGACCAGCTCCGCGCCAATTCCGGGCTCAAGGCACAGGAGTACTCCGGCCCCATCCTCGGCCTGATCTTCCTGCGCTTTGCCGAGGCGCGCTTTGCCGCGCAGCGCGCCAGGCTGGAGAAGGCCGGCACGTCATCCCGCCGCGGCAGCCGCGTGGATGAACCCGCCGCCTATCATGCCGAGGGCGTGCTCTATCTGCCTGCGGAGGCCCGCTTCGATTTCCTGCTCAACCAGCCTGAAGCAAAGAATATCGGCGGCATGGTCAATGCAGCCATGCGCGAGATCGAGAAGCACAACGCCCAGCTCGCCGGTGTGCTACCCAAGACCTACAATCTGTTCACCAGCACGCTCCTCAAGGAGCTGCTCAAGAAGATCTCCGAAATCCCGGCCACCGTCGATTACGACGCCTTCGGCCGCATCTATGAGTATTTCCTGGGCGAGTTCGCCCGGACCGAAGGCCAGAAGGGCGGCGAGTTCTACACGCCGGCCAGCATCGTCAGGCTGCTGGCCGAGATCATCGAGCCCTTTCATGGCCGCATCCTCGACCCGGCCTGCGGCTCGGGCGGCATGTTCGTGCAGTCGGCGCGCTTCGTCGCGGAGCACAAGAAGAACCCTGCCGCCGAGCTTTCTATCTGCGGCATCGAGAAGACCGACGAAACCGGCCGCCTCTGCCGCCTCAACCTCGCCGTGCACGGCCTGGAAGGCGATGTCCGCCACGGCGGCAACGTCAACAGCTACTACGACGATCCGCACGCCGCTGTCGGCCAGTTTGACTTCGTGCTCGCCAATCCGCCGTTCAACGTCAACGCGGTGGACAAGGATCGGCTCAAGGACATGGTCGGCCCGGACCGGCGCTTTCCCTTCGGGCTACCGAAGCCCGACAACGCGAACTACCTGTGGATCCAGCTCTTCCATTCCGCACTGAACGCTGGAGGCCGCGCCGGCTTCGTCATGGCCAACTCCGCCTCTGACGCCCGCGCCTCAGAGCAGGAGATTCGGCAGAAGCTCATCGAAGCCAGGGCCGTGGACGTGATGGTCGCCGTCGGGCCCAACATGTTTTACACGGTCGTGCTGCCCTGCACGCTCTGGTTCCTCGATCGAGACAAGGCGAAGAACCCCCGCGCCGACCGGATACTGTTCGTCGATGCCCGCCACATCTACCGGCAGATCGACCGCGCCCACCGCGACTGGACGCCAGAGCAGATCGGCTTCATCGCCAACCTCGTGCGCCTCTATCGCGGCGAGGAGATCGACCTCACGCTAGGCGGAGAGCAGGCCGGCGCGAAGCTCAAGGAGGTTTTTGGCAAGAAGCCGGCCTATGCCGACGTGCTCGGGTTATGCAAGGCCGCCTCACTCAAGGAGATCGAGTCGCAGGGTTGGTCACTCAACCCCGGCTGTTATGTCGGCGTCGCCCCGGGCGAAGTAGTGAGCGACGAAGACTTCAAGGAGCAATTCGGATCGTTGAACGACGAACTCGAAACCCTCAATTCCCAAGCCCGCGATCTAGAACACGCCATCGCCGCGAATGTGGCGGGGATTCTGGAGGCGTGAGGATGCCCGTTTGGAAAGAGTGCCTTCTCGGCGACGTTGTGAACCTCAAGCGTGGCTAGGACTTACCGCACAGCGCAAGATCGCCAGGGCCATTTCCTGTTGTCTCATCGTCCGGGATTACTGACTACCATTCCGAAGCAAAGGTAAAAGGGCCGGGGGTCGTGTCTGGTCGATACGGTACGCTCGGACAGGTGTTCTTCGTCGAGACGGATTACTAGCCGCTGAACACTAGCCTCTACG
>VGEI01000488.1 GCA_016869415.1 Alphaproteobacteria bacterium | reverse complement strand
CATGGACGGGCTGAATATGCCGTTCGGCATGGAGCTGGTCGGCGACACGTTCTATGTCGGCGCGACCGACGGCGTCATGGCCTTCCCCTATGTGCCCGGTACCGCACGTATCGCCGGGCAGGGGCGCAGACTCACCACGTTCAAGCCGGGTGGCCACTGGACGCGGAGCCTGCTGGCCAGTCCGGACGGCCGCAAACTTTATGCCGGGGTCGGCTCGCTCACCAATATCGCGGACAACGGCATGGAGGTGGAAGAGGGCCGGGCCGCCATTCACGAGCTTGATCTGACGACTGGCACCAGCCGCATTTTCGCGGGTGGCCTGCGCAATGCCGTGGGCATGGCGTGGGAGCCGCACACCGGCGTTCTGTGGACGGTCGTCAATGAACGTGACGGATTGGGCGACGAAACACCGCCTGACTATCTGACTTCGGTCCGCGATGGCGGCTTTTATGGCTGGCCCTACTGTTACTGGGATCGCATCGTCGACGACCGTGTGCCCCAGGACGCAGCGGCAGTCGCGTCCACAATCACGCCCGACTATGCCTTGGGTGGTCATACCGCGTCGCTCGGCCTGTGCTGGCTGCCGGCGGGCGTGCTCCCGGGATTCCCGGAAGGCATGGCGATCGGCCAGCACGGCTCCTGGAACCGCAGCAAGCTGAGCGGCTACGCTGTCGTGTTCGTCCCCTTCACCAACGGCAAGCCTTCAGGGCCGCCGCGTGACATCCTGACGGGCTTCCTGGCGCCGGACGAGAAGGTTTCCTACGGGCGGCCGGTCGGGGTGACGCTCGGCCCCGACAATTCGCTGCTGGTCGCTGATGACGTGGGCAATGTGATCTGGCGCGTGACGGCCGCGTAGCAGCCGGGCTTGAGAAATACACCGACGTTAAGACCGTCTGGGTTAGGTCGGTTGCGCCGCTCAGGCGGCGTAGGGTGGCCGCGTATAACCCTTGGGCGACAGTGTGAAGATCTCCACCCCGGTAGCCGTCACACCGACCGAGTGCTCGAATTGGGCCGAGAGCGACTTGTCCTTGGTCACGGCCGTCCAGCCGTCGTTGAGGATCTTCACTTCCCAGCGGCCGGCGTTGATCATCGGCTCGACCGTGAAGAACATGCCCTCGCGCAGGGCGAGCCCCGTGCCCGGCTCGCCGTAGTGGAGAACCGAGGGGGCATCGTGGAAGATGCGGCCGAGGCCGTGGCCGCAGAAGTCTCGCACTACCGAGAAACGGTGACCCTCGGCATAGGACTGGATGGCGTGGCCGATATCGCCGAGCGTCGTTCCCGGCTTGATGATCTCGATGCCGCGTATCATCGCCTCGTAGGTCACCTCGACCAGACGCCGGGCTTTCACGCCGACATCCCCGACTAGGTACATGCGGCTGGTGTCGCCGTGCCAGCCGTCGACGATGACCGTGACGTCGATGTTCACGATGTCGCCGTTCTGCAGAACCTTCTCCGGGCTGGGGATGCCGTGGCAGACCACATGATTGACCGAGGTGCAAATTGATTTGGGGAAGCCGCGGTAGCCGAGCGGCGCCGGGGTCGCGCCGGCGCCGACGATACGCTCGTGGCACAGCCGGTCGAGTTCCTCGGTGCTGACTCCGGGCTTCACGTGAGGCGTGATGAAATCGAGTACCTCGGCGGCCAGCGCACCGGCCTGACGCATCCCGGCAAAGGCCTCCTCGGCGTGCACCTTGACGACACGGCTTTCGGGCGCGTTCCAGTCGGCAGTCTGAAGCTGGTTCATGAGCAAGATTTAGTGTGAATCGCCCGGTTTCGCCAGTGTGGGCGATGCAGGGGCAAGGCCGACCGGCGCCGTGTCCTCGTCCTCGGGCAGCAGGGCAGGGGCGAAAACCGGCTCTCCGGCAAGGTAGCGCTCGGCCGCATCGGGCTGATCCAGCAGGATCTTGACCGCCGCCATCAGGGTCAGGGTCTTCCAGGGGAGGCCGAAATCGCGCTCGGCCACGGCAAAGCCGGTGAGGGCGGCGTCGATTATGTGGCGCGGCTCGATCGGGTAGGGTCCAGAGCCCAGCCGGCGCTCGCGATGGTCGAAGTATTCGTCGGGATTCTCCATCGCCCAGCGGCAATGCTCGGCGTCACGCGAGAAGACGGCGCGGCAGCGCAAGGGGCGGACCTCGTAGATCGAGCACTTGTTGTCGACCAGGAAGGCGCAGGGCGTCTTGAGCCGGGACCAGGCTAGGTTGTTCATGCCCTTCGTGCGCGCAGCCAGAGCGTCGATCCGCCGCCGGACTGCTGCCTGCTCGTCGGGCGTGAATCTCGTATCGACATGGCGGGCGATAGCGATAGCCTCAACCGGCTCCAGCGCCACTTGCTGGTGGCAGCACCAGGCGCAGCCGGCGCCGCAGGCAAAGCCGGGTTGCTTGCGCGCCTCGACAGCTGGGCGCACTTCCGCCCACTTGGCATCCGAAAGGGCGGCGCCCTTGGCTACGGCGCCGGCCACCGCGTCGGGGTTGCGGCTGACACGCAGGGCGTCAAGGATCGCGTTGTGCGTGGCCACGAACAGGGCGCGGTAGGGGGACTTGTCGGATGGTGTGGTGGAGGGTGGCGGAGCCGACGTCTTCGGGCGCGCCACGACCGGGACAGGCGGCTGGGGCGCCGGTCGCGCTCCAGCGAGGAAGGCGAAGGCGTCGCCGGCACCAAAGCCGCCGGGAATGGGTGCACCGGCCGGCGCGGCCGGCGGCGTTCCCATCTTCGACTGGCGGCGGCGGTCCTTACGGTTCATGACGGGGGAGATTCATGGCGCGGAGTGTGCCCGACACGCGGCCGGGTGGAAAGCGGCGGCGCGGATCGCGTATGCTGGCGCCATGCCCGACACA
>VGEI01000487.1 GCA_016869415.1 Alphaproteobacteria bacterium | reverse complement strand
CACGCCCGAAGGGCTGGGCAGACAGATCGAGGCCGACCGGGCGGCCTACGCCAAGGTGGCAGCGACGGCCGGGCTCAAGTTCGACTAGCAGCGGAGCCGCGAGGCCGCAGCATCCGGCCCTGGACCCGGCGATCAGCGCCTGGGCCGGCGCCGCAGCGGCCTAGACTGTGCCGGTCTTCGGCCGCTGCAGCTCCATGGGATATTTCATTGCAGCGCGGTTGTCGCCTCCTGGCCGGCCTACTTGGCTTTGTTCCGATGTATAGGACCGCTTCCGCTGACCCAGCCGACGCCTCCGGCCCACCCCTTAAGTTAACTTAGACCAGCCTCGTCCAGCCTCATACTTAGGTCCACTCGCCAGGCGATATTGCGGGGCGCCACAATGAGGCCAGAAAGCCCATCTCGCCCCGGTAGAGAAATCGCGGCACCGTGAGCAACACCGCCGATTCGTCGATCCGCCCAGGAGCCACAATGAGAAAGATCGCGTCCTTGCTCGTATTTCTAGCGATGGCAGGCTGTGCCAGCACCGCCGACATGGATACATCCGACAACGCTACGGCAGGAATCCGCGCGGCGACCGAGGCTTGGCGGGCGGCTTACGACAGCCGCGACGCCGGGCGGATCACCGCGATGTACGAAAAGAGTGCCGTGCTCTGGGGAACGACGTCAAAGACGATCGCGGCCTCTCCGGAAGCAATCGCCGACTACTTCAAGGATGCGGCGCTCAGGCCTAACGCGAGGGTTGTCTTCACTGAGCAAAACGTACGGGTGCTGGGAGACGTCGCATTCGATAGCGGCCTCTACACTTTCAAGGATATTCGCGACGGCAGGGAAATCAGCAACCCAGCCCGCTACTCCATGGTGTTTCAGCGCAAGCAAGGAAACTGGATGCTCGTTCATCATCACTCGTCACGACTGCCATAGCTCAGTCCACAGCCAGCTCGCGAAAACAGCTGGCCGTGGAGAGAGCTTCTCCGTGACTGAGTTGTCATTGCTGGCGCCTGAAGCGCGCAACGGCCGAAGAATCTTCGCGGCGCGTCACTTGGCCCGATCGAGTTCGGCCAGAACCTTTGGCGGCGACATCGGCAGGCTATAGAACCGGCGGCCGAGTGCGTTGTAGACGGCATTCGACACCGCTGCCAGCGGCGGCACGACCGGAACCTCGCCGACGCCACGCACGCCCTGCGGATGCTTGGGATTCGGCACCTCGATGATCACCGTATCGAGCATGGGCAGGTCCGAGCAGACAGGCATCCGATAATCGAGGAAGCTCGCGTTATCGACCCTGCCGTGCTTGCCGTAGAGATACTCCTCGCTGAGAGCCCAGCCGATCCCCTGGGCGACGCCGCCCTGCATCTGGCCTTCGACATAGCTGGGATGAATGGCCCGGCCCGCATCCTGGATGGCGGTATAGCGCAGCACCCGGACGATCCCGAGCTCGACATCCACTTCGACGTCGCAGATATGCGTGCCGAACCCGCCTTCGGCACCGGTCGTATTGAGCTGCGTTCCGGCACCGATCGGCCCGCCCGTCTCACTGGCCCGCGCCGCGATCTCGGCCAGCGTCAGAGGCGGGAACTTGCCGGCATTCTCGCCGGCCGGTCGCGCCGTTCCGTCCTGCCAGACGACGGCTTCTGGATCGATCTTCCAGATCTTCGCCGCGCGTTCGCACAGGGTCTTGATGACCTTCTCGGTAGAGTGGGTTACCACCATCGCAGACGCGTACGTCACGCGGCTGCCGCCGGTCAGGTTGCTGAAACCGATCGAGCTCGTGTCGCCGATCGAGACCGACACTTTCCGGTAGTCGATGCCAAGCAGTTCCGCCGTGATATTGGCGGTCGAGGCCCGCGAGCCGCCGATATCCGGGTGGCCCGTCACCACCACGACATTGCCGTACTCCGTGATGCTGACCTGCGCGCTCGACTCGCCTCCGGCATTGAACCAGAAGCCGCTGGCAACGCCACGCCCGCGCTTCGGGCCGAGAGGCGCCTTGTAGTGCGGATGCTCGAAGGCCGCCCGTAACGTTTCCTCGTAGCCGATGCGAGGGAATGTCGGGCCATAAGCGGCCTTCGTTCCCTCCTTGGCCGCGTTCTTCAGACGAAACTGCAGCGGGTCCATTTTCAGGGCTTCGGCGACCTCATCGAGAACGCATTCGACGCCGTAGGCGCCGAGCGGTGCGCCAGGCGCACGATAGGCGGCAACCTTCGAGCGGTTCGACACGACATCGAGGCCAAGGGAATGCACGTTGGCGATGTCGTAGGGCGAGAACGCGCAGCCGGCGGCACCGCGGATCGGCGATCCGGGGAACGCGCCAGCCTGCAGATGGAATGTCCCCTTCGCCGCGACGATCCTGCCGTCCTTGGTGGCACCTATCTTCACCGTGCTGAAGGAGCCGGATGTCGGCCCGGTCGCGCGGAAGACCTCGTCGCGGGTCATCACCATCTTCACCGGGCGGCCCGACTTCTTCGACAGCACCATCGCGACCGGCTCAAGATAGATGATCGTCTTGCCACCGAAACCGCCGCCGATCTCCGCCGGAATTGCCCGGATATCGCTCTGCGGAATTCCAGTCAGGTAGGCGCACATCGCTCGGACCATGAACTGGCCCTGGCTTGAGCTCCAGATCGTCGTCTTGCCATCCGGCAGAACGCTGACCAGGCAGGCGTGCGGCTCGATATAGCCCTGATGAATCGGCTTCGTCCGGAAGCTCCGCTCGACGACGACATCGGCCTTGGCAAAACCAGCCTCGACGTCGCCCAATTTGTGCTCGAGCCTGCCGGCAATGTTCGACGGCGCCCCCTCGAACCGGACGAAGTCATGTAGGATCGGCGCTCCCG
>VGEI01000486.1 GCA_016869415.1 Alphaproteobacteria bacterium | reverse complement strand
TCATAATCTGCTCGAAGGGCAATCGGCGCTGCCATGGCGAACCTCCTGTCGTTCGCCATCCTCAGAATCACAAATCGCCCCGAGTCGGGAATCCCCTACGTGAGTCGCACTCACCCAGCATTGGTATTAGATGCGGGCGTCGTGGGTCTTGAGCGGACCGTTCCAGGCAAGCAGCCTCTGGTCGGCCGTCACCAGGGTTGCGTCGTGTGCCAGCGCTGTGGCGACGATAATCCGGTCGGCAGGGTCGGCATGAAGGCCTTCCAGATCGACGGCGGCGATGCCAATGCCGCCGGTGACGGCGATCTCCTCCACGCCGGCGTCCAGCACGCGCCGCCGAAATTCGGTGGCCGGGCAGTCGATAGCGATCCGGTTTTTCGCCATCAACATGGCCGTTTCCCAGAACGAGAAAGCCGATGTGGCCAGCGTCTCATCCCCATGGGCCTCACCGATGAGCCGGCGCGCCTGCGGGCCGAGAGACGGCTCGTCTTCGAGGAACCAGATCAATGCATTGGTATCGACTAGAATCATCGGTCGTGCAGCGCTTCCCACTCGATGTCATCCAGCGGTGAGATGATGTCGCCCGTGATGCGGATTGTGCCTTTCATCAGTCCGATGATGGATCGAGGCTTTGCTTTCCTGGTAGGGCGCAACTCAGCGACAGGCTTGCCACGCTTAGTGATGACCAGCGTGTCGCCGGTTTGATTCACTTCGTCTATGAGTTTCAGGCACTTGGCCTTGAATTCGCCCGCGCCGACCGTACGGCTCATGACCAACCCCTTAGATAACCATGGACATGACTATAGTTATATAAGGCATGGGTGGCAACAGGCTCGTACTATTGCGGAATTTCTAGCCCCGCGTTCGGATCGAAATCGAAGACCGTCAGCGCGGCCAGCATGTTGGCCGTGCAGCCATCCGAGGCCAGCGGGCAGACGATATTCTCGATTGTCCGGGTCCGCTTGCTCATCGGCAGCAGCGATCCGCGGCGCCGGCTCGACCGGCTTCAGTCGTCGTCCGATTCGGGCGCTCTGACGTATCCGGGGGGATCGTCCTCGTGCCGCCAGGTTCCGTCGGCGTTGAAGCGGCGGAGACGGACGATGGCTTTCTGCTCCTTGCTTATCTCCGGCGGCAGCGGGGGTGACGGCGGCACGACAAAGGCCGGCGGTGGTGCCGGCGGATCGGGCGGCGGGGGAACGGCGAGTGCCGCGGGCACGCGCGCCTTAATCTGGGCCCGGTCCCGGTCCCAGGCGGCGCGGAACGCCGCATCCTCGGCCCGCCAGACATAGGCCCGGCGCCAGCCGATGCCGGATTCGGCGGCCGCCTCGATGACCATCTTGCCGGAGGCGATGCCGGCGATGAGGGCCGCCTTGCGGGCGTGGGCTTCTTCCGGGGATTCGCGCATGACCGTCAATCTACACGGAAAGAGACACAATGTCTACAGCCAGATTGTATTTGGACCCGCCGTCCGGTGCCGGCGATTGACGGCGGCGCCGTGTTACCGCAGAACTGCGACGCCGCTTTCCATCGCCATGAGGTCATCGCCGATGAGCACCGTGTCGCCCGATGTCGTGAAAGAGCTCGCCCCGACCGGCCGGCTGCGCACGGCCCTTAATCTCGGCAACATCGTCCTGGCGCAGCGCGGCGCCGACGGCAGGCCGAAGGGCGTCACCGTCGACCTGGCGACGGAGCTCGGCAGGCGCCTGGGCGTGCCGGTCGACTTCAAGGAGTTCGACGCCGCCGGCAAGGTTTTCGAGACGCTGAAGACGGGCACGATCGACCTCCTGTTTCTCGCCATCGAGCCGGTGCGGGCCAACGAGATCGCCTTCACCTCGCCCTATGTGCTGATCGAGGGCGTGTATCTCGTGCCGGCGGAGTCGCCGCTCAAGAGTGTCGCCGACGTCGACCGCGCCGGCGTGCGTATCGGCGTCAACAAGGGCTCCGCCTACGACCTCTTCCTCACCCGCACCCTCAAGAACGCGACGCTGGTGCGCGGCGACGACGGCATTGCGCTGTTCAAGAAAGAGAAGCTCGAGGCTGCGGGCGGCGTGAAGCAGCCGACCGCCGCCTATGCCAAGACCGATCCCGCCGTGCGCCTGATCGACGGGCGGTTCATGGAGATCCGCCAGGCCATGGGCATACCCCGGGGCCGCGACAACGGTGCACGTTACCTGCAGGCGTTCATCGAAGAGATGAAGGCGAGCGGCTTCGTCGCCGAGGCGCTCAAACGCAGCGGCCAGGGCGACGCGACGGTGGCACCGCCCGGCTGAACGGCTGCGTCAGCTGCGCGGCGGCGTCAGCCGCGGATGCGCTGCGCCCACTGAAAGCCGATCACCGCGCCCTTGATGCGCGGCAGCAGCGACAGCGTCAGGACGAGGGTGAGCGGCAGCCAAAGGGCCGCGTGCACCCAGGATGGCGGATGCTCGATCTGCTCGAGCAGTAGCATCCCGGGCACGACGATGTGTCCGACGATCAGGATGGTGAAGTAGGGCGGCGCGTCGTCGGCGCGGAACTCGTCGAGCCGCAGGCCGCACTGCGGGCAGGCCGCGTGCGGCTTGAGATAGCGGGCGAAGAGCGCCCCTTTACCGCAGGCAGGGCAGCGCAGGCGCAGGCCGCGGCGCAGCCCCAGCCCCGTCGTCGGCTCGGAGCGCAGACCGGCGGCAGCGGCATTGTCAGGCGTAGGCGTCATACGCAACTCCGGAATCTCGGTTGTGATGGAAAATCTGCGGCGATACCGCGGCGGCTCAGCTCTTGATGTCGAGCACCGCGTCCTGCATCTCGTCGGCCGCCTGCACGACCTTCAGGCTGGCTTCGAAGGCGCGCTGCGCCGAGAGGGCG
>VGEI01000485.1 GCA_016869415.1 Alphaproteobacteria bacterium | reverse complement strand
GTCGGGCCCAACGCGGGCGCCGTCCAGGCGATGGGCGACAAGATCGAGTCCAAGAAGCTGGCCCAGAAGGCGGGCGTCACCATGGTTCCCGGCCATCTGGCGCCGCTCAAGGACGGCGACGAGGCGGTGAAGGTCTCGCGCCAGATCGGCTATCCGGTGATGCTCAAGGCGTCGGCGGGCGGCGGCGGCAAGGGCATGCGCCTGGCGTACAACGACGCCGAGGCGCGCGAGGGGTTCCGCTCGGCCACCAACGAGGCCCGCACAGCCTTCGGTGACGACCGGGTCTTCGCTGAGAAGTTCATCGAGCAACCGCGGCACATCGAAATCCAGGTGCTGGGTGACAAGCACGGCAACGTCATCCATCTCGGCGAGCGCGAGTGCTCGATCCAGCGCCGGCACCAAAAGGTGATCGAGGAGGCGCCGTCGCCGTTTCTCGATGCGAAGACGCGCGCTGCCATGGGCGCCCAGGCAGTGGCCCTGGCCAAGGCTGTCAGTTACGACAGCGCCGGCACGGTCGAGTTTATCGTCGACACGAAGCGGAACTTCTATTTCCTGGAGATGAATACGCGGCTCCAGGTCGAGCACCCGGTGACCGAAACAGTGACCGGCCTCGATCTCGTCGAGCTGATGATCCGGTCCGCGGCCGGGGAGAAGCTGCCGCTCAACCAGAAGGACGTTTCGCTCAAGGGCTGGGCGATCGAGGCGCGGGTCTATGCCGAAGACCCGCTGCGCAATTTCCTGCCCTCGATCGGCCGCTTGACCCGCTACCGTCCGCCGACAGTCTCCGCCGACGGCGGCGTGCGCGTCGACACCGGTGTCTACGAAGGCGGCGAGATCTCGATGTTCTACGATCCGATGATCGCCAAGCTCATCGGCTCCGGACGGACACGTAGCGAAGCCGCCGACCGGCTGGCCGACGCACTCGACGCCTTCGAGATCCGCGGCCTCAACCACAATATTTCCTTCCTCGCCGCCATCGCCACGCATCCGCGCTTTCGCGACGGGCGGCTGTCGACCGGTTTCATTGCCGAGGAATTCTCCGACGGCTTCAAGGGAGCAACGCCGACAGCCGAGGCCCGGCTGGCGCTGATCGCCGCGGCCGCCGTGGTGCAGCGCCGGCAGGCAGAGACCGAGGCCGGTGTCTCGGGCCAGCTGCCGGGTCACGAGGCCCGCGTGCCGGGCGAGCTGGTGGTGCGGCTCGGCGGCCTTGAGTCGGCTAGTGAGGATCACGACGTGACCCTGGCCGCGACTGAAGAGGGCGGCTACGCCCTGGGTCTGGGCGGCCGCACCATCACGGTCCGGGGCCGCTGGCGGCCCGGCGATACCATCTACCGGCTGCTGCTCGACGGGCGTGCCGTGAGCGTGCAGGTCGAGCGCGACGGTGCGGGCTGGCGCCTGTTCCATCGCGGCATGCTGGTGCGTGCCCTAGTGGTGCGTTCGCGTGTCGCCCAGCTCGCCGCGCTGATGCCGGTCAAGCGGCCGCCCGATACTTCGAAGTTTCTGCTCTCGCCCATGCCCGGACTGCTCAAGTCGCTGGCCGTGAACGAAGGCCAGGACGTCAAGGCGGGTGAGGAGATCGCCGTGGTCGAGGCGATGAAGATGGAGAATATCCTGCGCGCGCCGCGTGACGGTCGTGTCATCAAGCATCACGCGGCGGCGGGCGACAGCCTCGCCGTCGACCAGAAGATCCTCGAATTCGGGTGACGGCAATGCGCGGGCTGGCAGCGCCCGACCCGGCTCTCTGGCAGCGCCGCGCCGAGTGGTTCTGGCGGGCGCACGACGTCAACGCAGGGCCGCAGCCGCTCGACCTCGATGCCCAGGCGAGCCTGCTGCTGGCGGAGCTCGAGGTCGTCTACTGCGCCGGGGCCTGGGCGGCGGTGGTCATCCTCGCCTGGACCCTGGTCGAAGCCGCACTGCGCCGCACGCACGACGACGCGCAGCCGGCCGCGGATGTCGATTGGCTTCGCGAGCAACGGAACGGGCTGGTGCATATCGGCAGTGCCGGGGAGATCCCGGACGAGACGGGCATGGAAGCGCTGGCCCAGGGCGCGCTGCGGGTAGCCTTCAAGACACTCTACGCCGCAGCTTGGTCGGCACGATGAATGACACAGCTGTGCGCGTGGTGGTCCGCGGCCGGGTGCAGGGCGTGTGGTACCGCGGCTGGGCGGTCGACCAGGCGTCGTCCTGCGGGCTGCGCGGCTGGGTGCGCAACCGCCGTGACGGAACTGTCGAGGCGCTGTTCGCTGGGCCGGTCGACAGGGTCGAGGCGATGATCGAGGCCTGCCGCAGCGGCCCGCCTGCCGCCCGGGTCGACGCCGTCGAGCGCTTCCCGGCCGAGGATGACGGCGGGCGGGGCTTCCGGCAGCGCCCGACCGAATAGCGATGGACGCGGCCTTCGCCGTCGCCGATGTCGGGCTCCGCGACCTCGCCCTGGTCGCCGCCGTAGCCCTGGTCATGTCGGTGATCGGCGGCCTTTCCGGCTACGGCATCGGACTGGTGCTGCCGGCCTTCCTCGCCCCCGTGGTCGGCGTGGTGGCGACGATCCCGGTGATGTCGGTGGCCATGATCTTCGCCAATGCCAGCCGGGTCTGGGTCTACCGCCGCGCCCTGTCGGGGCGCCATGTCGCCCTGCTGCTCGCCGTGTCGCTGCCCATGGCGCTGATCGGCTCCGTCGTCTACACGCATCTCTCTGCCGGCATCATCGCCACCGTGCTCGGCGCCTTCATGATCGCCTCGGTGCCGCTGCGCCGCCGATTGGAGCGCGGTGGATTTACCTTGGGTCGGCGCGGCCTCGCCGGGATCGGGGCGGCGTATGGGCTGATGGCCGGGGGCATGAGCGGCACAGGGCTGTTCCTG
>VGEI01000484.1 GCA_016869415.1 Alphaproteobacteria bacterium | reverse complement strand
GAACTGGGCGTACATCGATTCCAGCACCGAACCGACGAAGGTGAGCTGCAGCGGATCGAAACCGAGGTCGGTGGTCCAGGGCAGTACGGTGAGGATCGAGCCCGACGTCATGGTCAGCGTGTAGCCGTCTGGTGTCGAGTTGAAAACCGCGCCCGTACCGACGGCGCCGTTGCCGCCAGTGCGGTTCTCCACCGTGATCGGCTGCTTGAGCGTCTTCTCCATATGGGCCGCGACGATGCGCGTGGCGAGGTCCGTCGAGCCGCCGGCGCCGTATCCGACGACGATGCGGATGGGCCGGTTGGGATAGCTCTGCGCCTGCAGGTCGGCGGAAAACAGCAGCGCCGCCGCGGCAACGGCCAAGCCAAGGGCGTTCTTCATCGTCTTCCTCCCGGGCAAATTCTTATAACGTTTCAATTTACACCGGTAGGCAGCGAGCTGTCAGCCCCAACCGGTGCCTTTCAGCGCCCGGCGGCGGCGCGCTCGGCGCGCTTGGCCTCGTCCCACAACGCGTCCATTTCCGCGAGGGTCGACTGGTCGGGGGTCTTGCCGCGCGCTGCCAGCATGTCCTCGACCTGGCGGAAGCGGCGCTCGAACTTGGCGGTGGCCCGGCGCAAGGCCGTCTCGGCGTCGGCGCCGGCGAGACGCGCGACGTTGACCACGGCGAAGAGCAGGTCGCCGAGCTCCTCCTCGGCCCTGTCGGGCGCCGGCTTTACCGCCGCCAGTTCGGCTCGGAGCTCCTTAACCTCCTCGGCGACTTTGTCGAGGGCAGGGGCGGCGTCTCCCCAGTCGAAGCCGACGCGGCTGGCACGCTTCTGGATCTTTTGCGCCCGGGTGAGGGCGGGCAGTCCCACCGGTACGTTGGCCAGGGCGCTCGCATCGTCGCCGGGCTTCGACTGGCGCTCCCTGGCCTTGTGGGCTTCCCAGGCCTCGGTCTGCTGCTCGGCGTCGCGGATCTCGGCCGAGCCGAAGACATGCGGATGCCGGCGTATCATCTTGGCCGCCAGCTCGCCGGCTACCGCGTCGAAGTCGAAGAGGCCATCTTCCTCGGCCATACGGGCATGGAAGATCACCTGGAAGAGCAGGTCGCCGAGCTCCTCGCGCAAGGCGTCCATGTCGTCGCGCTCGATCGCGTCAGCCACCTCGTAGGCTTCTTCGATTGTATAGGGCGCGATAGTGGCGAAGTCCTGCTCGACATCCCACGGGCAGCCGGCCGTCTTGTCGCGCAGCCGCGCCATCACCTGTTTGAGGCGCTCAATGGGCGTCAAGGTATGGGTCACGATGGCGAAATCCGCTGCTTTCTTTGGGACTTGAAGGTCAACATCGGCATGTCCTCTTCACTTTCGGCTGGGAGCAGCGCAGGCAGGGGCAGACCGCTCGCCTCAGCCAGAATGGCGCCGTCGAGATTGGCGCCCTCGAATGCCGCGCCGTCCAGGCGGGCGCGGGTGAAATCGGCGGCCCGCAGATCCGCTTCGGTGAATTGTGCGTTGTCCAGGCGGGCATGGGCGAAGCGTGCGGCCGGCGCCACGGCGCCGGCAAACGAGGCGCCCATGCAGTCGGCGCCGAAGAAATCCGCACGCTCGATCACGGCATAGTCGAGATTGGCCGCGGCGAGCTGTGTCCCGGCGAGGACGGCGCCGCAGAGGTAGCTGCCGCGGAACGAGGCCCCGGCGAAGTCGCCGTCGCTCAGGTCGTAGCCCGAGAGGTTCGTGTTGGCCAGGACCGGCCGGTCGATCGGCCGGTCATGCTCGCGCTGCCGCCGGCCAAGGACGGCGAGCGCGGCCTGCACGTCGGTGCGAACCGGCAGGTAGATCTCGCCGGGATTGGGCGGCTCGTAGTGATCACCGACGAGACGGGGCAACGGTGCCCGGGCCTGCTCGCGCACGAAGGCGCCCAGCGTCTGCATGATCGCGCCATGCTGGCGCGGCTGGTCGCGGGCGATCTGCTCCAGCGTATGGACGGCGGCAATGCGCACGGCGATCTGATCGCTGCCGAGCTGGGCGAAGACCTTGGCCAGGCGGTCGGCTTCGCGCCCGCGTTCTTCGGATCGGGCGCGACTGGCCGCACGCTGCTCGGCACGCCGGGCTAGCCAAGCGCGCCAAGCGACGAACGGGGGTACCGAGAGCGCGGCGGCAATCAGCGCAACGTTCCGCAGTTCTTCGGCGTTCGACAGCAGCCAGAACCACAAAAAGGTCAGGTCATCCATCGCCGCGCCACAGTAGCAGGCGGGTATGGGGCTTCAACGCCGCCGCTGAAATTACCCACAGTCGCACGCGATAAATGCTGTAATGTATATTATCACAAATAAAATATCGCCTTATAAGCAAGGCCTTGAGGCGTATCCCTGCGGCTCCTTCTTATCTGTCTCGGTCTCAACCGACGGCGACCTCCATGCCGTCGTAGCCGAGTTCTACACCGGCCGGCATGCGGGCCATCCACGACTCGTAGTCCACGGTGTGGTTCATGTGCGTGAGGATGGCTCGCTTCGGTCGCACACGCTCAATCCAGGCCAGCGTCTGCTCGAGATGGCTGTGGCCGAAATTCGGCTTTTCCGTCAGGCAATCGACCACCCAGACCTCCACCCCGTCTAAGGCCGCAATGGCGGCTTCGGGCAGCACCCGGACGTCCGTCGAATACGCGAAACGGCCGAAGCGCAGACCGAGAACCGGGGGTTCGTCGGCGCGGTGAATCTGGTCGAAGGGTATAACCTCGAGGCCGCCGATGCTGAACGCGCCAATAATGGCCCGAGGCACGAGCGCCGGAGCGTACCAAGCGTAGGTCGCGTGCGCCGCCTGGAAGGCGTAACCGAAGCGTCGTTGCAGCTCCTCGAGGACGTCCGCCGTGGCCCAGACGTCGAGCGGCG
>VGEI01000483.1 GCA_016869415.1 Alphaproteobacteria bacterium | reverse complement strand
GCCGCGTCCAGCCGGCGGCCGGCAGCTCGAGATGGCGCTTGAGGCCGCCATCATTGGTCAGCAGCAACAAGCCCTCGGAGTTGAAATCGAGACGTCCGACAGGCATCAGCCGGGGCAGCTCGGCAGGCATGCCGTCATAGATGGTCGGCCTTCCCTGCGGATCGTGCTCCGTGGTCAGCATGCCGCGCGGCTTGTGGAAGCGGAACAGACGCGAGCGCTGGGCGCTGGGCAGGGGGCGCCCGTCCACCGCGATCCGGCTGGACGGCGTCACGACCACGGCCGGGCTGGTCAGCACCGTGCCGTCGACTGCCACCCGGCCATCGGCAATCCAACGCTCGGCTTCGCGGCGCGAGGCGAGACCGGCCCGGGCAATGACCTTGGCGATGCGTTCGCCTTTCTCGCTCACCGTGCGGTCCATCCGCCGTCGACGGGGAGGGTGACGCCGGTAATGGCGCTGGCCGCGTCGCTGACCAGGAAGAGGATGGCGTGCGCCACCTCGTCCGGCTCGACCAGGCGGCCCATCGGCGTATTGGCGAGGATGGCTTTCTCCATTTCCGGGTCGGACAGCAGTTTGGTGGTCAGCGCGGTGCGCGCGAAGGACGGGGCCACGGCGTTGACGCGCACGCCCCGCGCCGCCCATTCGAGCGCCACGGCGCGGGTCCAGTTGACCAGCGCCCCCTTGGTCGCCTGATAAGCCGGGTTGGGATAGAGCCCGCCGCCGACCAGCCCCATGATCGAGGCGACGTTGACGATCGAGCCCTTGCCGGACTTGAGCATGTGGCGCCCGGCTTCGCGCGTACAGCGAAAGGCGCCGGTCATGTTGAGGCCGATGACCTTCTCCCAGGTCTCGGTGCTCAGCTCCTCCGAGGGCGTGCGCGCACCCATGCCGGCATTGTTGACCAGGATATCGAGCCGGCCGCGCAGATCGGCCACGGCATTGATCGTCCGCGCCACGCCCCTCTCGTCGGTGACATCGAGCTGGTGTGCTTCGGCGCGCCCGCCGGCAGCCGCGATCTCCCGGGTCACGCGGGCGGCGGCAGCAAGGTCGATATCGGTGACCTGGACCAGGGCACCCGCTGAGGCAAGCGCACGCGCCGTGGCCGCGCCGATGCCGCTGCCAGCGCCGGAGATCAGCGCCACCCGTCCGTCGAGGCGGAAGCGCGTGAACGGCATCTATCAGCCCCGGCCGTTGGCGGCGGCGACGAAGGCGGAGAAGATCCGGCTGTCGCCGGGATCGATGGCGTATTCGGGGTGCCATTCGACGCCGAGGCAGAAGCGGCGCCGCGGATCTTCGATACCCTCGATGACGCCGTCGCTGGCCCTGGCGTTGATCACGATGCCGGGGCCGACGCCCTTGACGGCCTGATGATGGGCGCTGTTGACTGACAGGTGCAGGCTGCCGGTACAGCGATGGAGCAGCGTGCCGGGAACTACCGACACCTCGTGACCGGGTTCGGTGCGCGGGTTCGGTTGCTCATGGGCGAGAGCCCCCGGCACCTCGTCGGGGATATGCTGGATCAGCGTGCCGCCGAGCGCGACATTTAGCAGTTGCTCGCCACCGCAAATGCCCAGCACCGGCTTGTCGGCTTCGTGGCACAGGCGAAGGATGGCAAGCTCGAAGGCGGTGCGCCGGTCCTTGGTCTTGACGGTGGCGTGGCGCGTGCCAGCACCGAACAGCGCCGGGTCAACGTCGAAAGCGCCGCCGGTCACCACCAGCCCGTCGATACGGGCGAGATAGTCCTTGGCTAAATCCGGCTCGTGAGGCAGGGGGATGGGTAGGCCGCCGGCGGCGGCCACGGCGGCGCAGTAATTCTCGCGCAACGCATACCAGGGCAGCTTCGAGTAGCCGCCGGGCGGCTCCGAATCGAGGGTGATGCCGATGACGGGACGCGCCATGCCGGTCTCCTTTGGCGCGGGACTTTAGGCGCCGCCGCCTCCAGGCGCAACTTGACGCCACAGCGGCCCGGGCCCCAAGGTGCGCCGCCATGCCCCCGCCCGACAGTTATATGGAGATCGCCCTGGCCGAAGCCAAGGCGGGCTTCGAGGCCGGCGAGGTGCCGGTCGGTGCTGTAGTGGTCGACGGTGCCAGCGGCGAGATACTGGCTCGCGCTCACAACCGCACAGAGCGCGACGCCGACCCCACGGCGCATGCCGAATTGTTGGCGATCCGCGCGGCGGCTTCGCGCCTGGGCACCGCGCGTCTGGCGGCTTGCGATCTTTACGTGACTTTAGAGCCCTGCCCGATGTGCGCCGCGGCCATCGGTTTCGCGCGGCTACGGCGTCTCTACTACGGTGCGGCCGACCCGAAGGGCGGCGGAGTCGAGCACGGCCCGCGTATTTTCACGCAACCGACCTGCCATCACCGGCCCGAGATCTACAGCGGGGTGGAGGAGATTCGGGCCGCGGCGCTGCTGCGCGACTTCTTTCGTGCGCGGCGCTGATCGCCGCGGCGCGGCACCTCAGAGGCGCTGCCAGAGCTCGTACTGATCGTCGACGCAGGTGATTTCGTCGCCGTAGAAATCGCGCTGCGACAACACCCCGACGATGCGGCCATCGTCGAGCACCGGCAGATGGCGGTAGCCGCCCTCCCGCATCAGGCGCAAGGCATCGACCGCCAGCTGGCGCGGGTTCACCGTATCCGGGTCGGCGGTCATCACCTCGGCGACCGAGGTCGTGTTCGGATCGCGGCCTTGGGCCACCACCCGCCGGAGCAGGTCGCGCTCGGTAAAAATGCCGACGAGCCGGCCGCCGGGATCGGTGACCAGGACCGCGCCGACATTGCGGGCATCCATCTGCCGCGTCGCCTGGCGTACCGAGATTTCAGTCGCGACGGCAAGGATGACCTGGTCGTGAATCAGCTGGGAAACGGTCCGGAAC
>VGEI01000482.1 GCA_016869415.1 Alphaproteobacteria bacterium | reverse complement strand
TGGGGGCCGACGGAGTAGACGCCGTCGAGCCAGGCGACGATCTCGCGTGCTGCGGGATGATCGACCCCGGCGTAGCGCTCGCGCAGGGCCGCGCGCTCGGCGCCGAGCCGGTCGAGCCCACGATCCTGGAAGGCCGGAAGATCCCGTTCGACAGCCGCAGCCAGGGTGTCGCCCAGAACGGCCCGGGCCGCCTTGCGGAAGGCTGCCTGCGCGTCGTAGGCCGGACCGTCGGCATAACTCAGCGACAGGGTCATCGCGGGAATCAGGCTGAGCACCGGCTGCAGCGCCGGGTTCACGCCGTGGGCCTGGATATGCCGGCCGATCGCTGCAGGGCGGCCGGTGAAGGCGCGCAGGTGGAGAAATTTCGACATGCGCGCCCCGTCGTTGACCGGGTAGTTGTCCCAGAGGAACGGCTTGCGCCCGATCTCGTCCGCCACCCGCTCCACATGGCCGGGCGGAAATTCCCGCGAGCAGACCTTCGGGCCCGTCCAATGGATGGCGATCGCCTTGTCGAGCAGGGCGCCGAGCTCGCGGAGATAGCCGGGCGGGCGCGGGCCGAAGAAATGATCGAGGCTCGGATCGTCGGTGTAATAGGTCGGGCAGACGATCAGCCGGCTGGCGCGGGTGCGCGAGGCGACGAAGTCGACGATCTCGGCCTGCCGCCGCGCCAGGTCGGCCTGGTCGCCGCGCATGTCGTCGAACAGGATGGCGAGGTCTTGCGCTCCCGTTTGGTCGAGATTGGCGAGCTTGGCGGCGAGTGTCTTTCTCGCCGGTGCGCCGAAGTCGCGATAGAGCTCGTAGGGGGACAGGCCCAGGCCCAGCCGCACGCCGTGCTGGCGGCAGACGGTAGCGAAGGCGCCGAGTGCTGCCAGCTCCGCTTCCGGGTGGGGTTCGCGCCAGCGCTGTCGGAGGAAGGGGTCGTCCTTCGGGGCGTAGTGGAAGAAGCGGTAGCCATGCGGGCTGAGGAAACGCACGGCGTCGGCGCGCTCGGCCCAGCTCCAGGGTCTGCCGTAGAACCCCTCGATGAGGCCGAGCTCGGTGTTCATGAAGCCGGGGATCAGTCCGCCAGGAAAGGGGTCTCGTTGGCGCCGCCCAGTGCCATATCGAAGCGCAAGGCGCCCTCGCCCTGCGGTTTCGCGATGAGCAGCGGCCGCCGCGCCGGTGGCACCAGGCGGAGCTGCGGGTCACTCTCGTTGCGCGGCTCATCGGGAAAAAACAGCACCGTGACCAGCGGCCGCATGAGGCCCGAGGCGTGCAAGCTGACCTGGATGTATGGCGCGCGCCCCTCGGTGGCGCCGGGCTTGATCGTGCGGAAGCCGTAGGCGCCGTCCTTGTCGGTCCAGGTCCGGCCCCACAGCCCGTACCTGCCGCCCGCATCGGCCTGCCACAGTTCGAGGACAGCGCAGACGCACGGCGTCCCCTCGGCGTCTCTGATGCGGCCGCTGAGGGCCAGCGCCGTGCCGGCCGCCCGGCCGCCGCGCGTCAGGTCGGCCTCTTCGTCCCGGATGAAACGCGCGGGAAAGAACGGCCCCGTGGTGATATGCGCCGTGGGCGGCGTGCGCTGGCTCATGCGGCGGGTGTGGCGAGTCTGCCCCGCAGTACGAAATCGTGAACGAAACCGAGGGCGCCGTCGTCGGTGTTGAGCTCGGGGGTGAAGCGGGCGGTCAGCTGTGCGCGGGCCGACTCGTCGGGGATGGCGTTGAGGATCAAATCGAGCCGATTGAGCGGCTCGCCCGGGAAGAACATCTGGGTGATCAGCCGGCTGGCGGTCGCCGGGCCGAGAAGCGAGAAATGGATGTGCGGCGGTCGCCACCAGTTCTTCTGCGTGCCGGGGAAGGAGTGCTCGGGTACGGCATAGCCGCCGGGCTTGACGGTGCGCAGGCGGTAGCGCCCCTCGGCGTCCGTCGTCACCCGGCCGACACCGACGAAGTTGGGGTCGACGGGGACCGGCGAGGGGTCGTTATGGTGGATGTACTTGCCGGCAGCGTTGCACTGCCAGACCTCCATGAGCACGCCTGGCAGCGGCTGGCCGTACTCGTCGAGCACCCGGCCGCTCAGGTGGATCAGTTGTCCCATGGCCCGCGTCCGGCCGGGCGCGACGACGGCGAGATCAGCCTCCTCCGCCCTGGCCGGTGCGAAGACCGGCCCGCTCAGGTCGGCCGCCGACACCAACCGCTCGACGGGCGGCTGGGCCGGAGTGCGGAACTGGGTATTCGGGTAGCCGGCGATCCGCCTTGCCGGCTGGGTGCGGTCGTCGTAGGGGGCGAAGCTGTCAGAAGCGATGCGGGCCGTCATCACGCGATACGCCGAAAAATTGTTTGATAGCTAAACAATCTTGCCACGGTCGGTTTTGCAGGAGTAGCTTAAATCGAAGCAGCGACCAACCGCGCCGGGCAAACGGCGCTTCGAGGGAGGAGGAATTTCATGCAGCGCAGTGTGCTCGCCATCGGCGCGATGTGTGCCGGGCTCGGCGTCTCGGCCGCCGCCGCCCAGGACCGCACGGTCGAACTCAAGATGAGCTTCTGGGTGCCGCCGGCCCATTCGCTGGTGCAGACCGCGACCAAGGAATGGGGCCCGTCGATCGAGAAGGCCTCCAACGGCACGATCAAGGTCTCCTTCTTCCCCTCCGAGCAGCTCGGCAAGGCCGCCGATCACTATGACATGGCGCGCGACGGCATCGCCGACATCGTCTACATCAACCCCGGCTATCAGGCCGGGCGTTTTCCGGTGATCGGCGCCGGCGAGCTGCCGTTCTCGATCGCAAATGCCACGGGCGGCACACGCGCCTTGGATGAATGGTATCGAAAGTACGCCGCCCGCGAGATGAAGGACGTGAAGTTCTGCTTCGCCTTCCTGCACGATCCCGGCGCGTTGCACCT
>VGEI01000481.1 GCA_016869415.1 Alphaproteobacteria bacterium | reverse complement strand
TGGAGTTCGTGGTTCACGTGCTCGAGCGGTTTTTCAGCAAGAACCGCGAGGAAGCGACTCAGGTTATGCTGCATGTGCACCGGCGGGGTGTCGGTGTATGCGGCGTCTACACCTTCGAGGTGGCCGAGACCAAGGTGAACCAGGTCACCGAATTCGCGCGGCGCAACCAGCATCCACTGCGTTGCACGCTGGAGAAGGAGTGAGGGGATCGGCGGAGCAAGAACAATCGTGCCGGGCGCGTTGCCGTGTTACGGTTGGTGGTCGGAAAGCGAGTGAGTGAAGCAGAGGGGTGACGGAACGAATGCTGTCGCGCAATCTTGAGCAAAGCCTGCATCGCGCCCTGGCGAACGCCAACGAGCGGCGCCACGAATACGCCACGCTCGAGCACCTGCTTCTTGCTCTGGTCGACGACCAGGACGCCACCGCCGTGCTGCGTGCCTGCGGCGTCGACCTCGACCGCCTGCGCCGCGACATCACCCACTACCTCGACCACGACCTCGCCGGCCTGGTGACCCGCCACGGCAGCGAGGCCAAACCGACCGCCGGGTTCCAGCGCGTGCTGCAGCGCGCGGCTATCCATGTGCAGTCATCGGGCCGTGAGGAGGTTACTGGCGCCAACCTGCTGGTCGCCATGTTCTCCGAGCGTGAGAGCCACGCCGTCTATTTCCTGCAGGAGCAGGACATGTCGCGGCTCGATGCGGTCAACTACATCAGCCACGGCGTCGCCAAGGTCCCCAGCCGCAGCGAGACGCGCAAGGTGCGCGGTGCCGACGAGGAGGGCGAGACCACGCGCTCCAACTCCGGCAGCGGTAACCAGGAACGCGGCGGCAGCGGCGGCAAGAAGGCCCAGGAGGCGCTCGCCGCCTACTGCGTCAACCTCAACAAGAAGGCCGCCGGCGGGCGCATCGACCCGCTCATCGGCCGTGAGGCCGAGGTCGACCGCACCATCCAGATCCTCTGCCGGCGCTACAAGAACAACCCGCTCTACGTCGGCGACCCCGGCGTCGGCAAGACGGCCATCGCCGAGGGCCTCGCCCGCAAGATCGTCAAGAACGAGGTGCCCGAGGTTCTGGCCAACGCCATCATCTACTCGCTCGACATGGGCTCGCTGCTCGCCGGGACGCGCTACCGCGGCGATTTCGAGGAGCGGCTCAAGGCCGTGCTGGCCGAGCTCGAGGCCCAGGAAGGCGCCATTCTGTTCATCGACGAGATCCACACCGTGATCGGTGCGGGCGCCACCTCCGGCGGCTCGATGGACGCCTCCAACCTGCTCAAGCCCGCACTGGCCAGCGGCACGCTGCGCTGCATCGGCTCGACCACCTACAAGGAATACCGCAACCACTTCGAGAAGGACCGCGCCCTGGTCCGGCGTTTCCAGAAGATTGACGTCAACGAGCCCTCGGTCGAAGACACGATCAAGATTCTCAAGGGCATCAAGCCCTACTATGAATCACACCATAAGATCCGCTACACCGCCGAGGCGATCAAGGCTGCGGTCGAGCTCTCGGCTCGCTACATCAACGATCGCAAGCTGCCCGACAAGGCGATCGACGTGATCGACGAGGTGGGTGCGGCGCAGATGCTGCTGCCGCCCTCCAAGCGCAAGCGCACGATCACGGTCAAGGAAGTGGAGGCCGTGGTCTCGACCATCGCCCGCATCCCGCCGCGCACCGTGTCGAGCGACGACAAGCAGACGCTGAAGAACCTCGATGTCGACCTCAAGAAGGTGGTCTACGGCCAGGACAAGGCCATCGAGGCGCTGGTCAGCGCCATCAAGCTCTCCCGCGCGGGCATGCGCGAGCCCGAGAAGCCCATCGGCTCCTACCTGTTCTCTGGCCCCACCGGTGTCGGCAAGACCGAGGTGGCGCGGCAGCTGGCGCTGACCCTCGGCGTCGAGCTCAAGCGCTTCGACATGTCCGAGTACATGGAGCGCCACACCGTCTCGCGCCTGATCGGTGCACCCCCGGGCTATGTCGGCTTCGACCAGGGCGGCCTGCTCACCGACGCCATCGACCAGCATCCGCATTGCGTGCTGCTGCTCGACGAGATCGAGAAGGCGCATCCCGACCTGTTCAACATCCTGCTTCAGGTCATGGATCACGGGAAGCTGACCGACCACAACGGCAAGACGGTCGATTTCCGCAACGTCATCCTGATCATGACGACCAACGCCGGTGCGGCCGAGATGGCCAGGCCGGCGCTGGGCTTCGGCGCCGAGACGCGCGTCGGCGAGGACCAGGACGCCATCAACAAGATGTTCACGCCTGAGTTCCGCAACCGGCTCGACGCCACCATCGGCTTCGCCCGGCTGACGCCGGACGTCATCAGCCGGGTGGTCGACAAGTTTGTCGGCCTCCTCGAGGTCCAGCTCGGCGAGCGCAACGTCAAGCTGGTGGTCAGCGACGAGGCGCGCACCTGGCTGGGCGAGAAGGGCTACGACGAGCTCTATGGTGCTCGCCCGCTCGGCCGGGTCATCCAGGAGAACATCAAGAAACCGCTGGCCGACGAGCTGCTCTTCGGCCGCCTGGCCAAGGGTGGCTATGTGCGGGTCAAGCTCGAAGGCGGCAAGCTGACCTTCGACTTCTCCGGTCCGCCGCCGGCACAGCTGCCGGAGCCCAAGCTCCCGGCGATGGTCGAATAGACGCAGCCTCCGAGAATCTCGCGACGTCTTCAGCGGGCCGTCGTGTCCCGATAGACGACCCACGGGCCGACCCGGTCATTGACCGCTAGCGGCGTGCCGCTGTCGCCGCCCGCTTCAATCGCCCACCGGCGGAGCCTGGTCAGGTTCTCGTTATCGCGAGCGACGAAGAAAGTCGTCCGGGGCGGTAGTACACACGGCCCCCCGTCAGCCTGCCCGCGCACGGGAATCTGACAGCGATTGTCCGGCTGCGTGCGGCAGATCC
>VGEI01000480.1 GCA_016869415.1 Alphaproteobacteria bacterium | reverse complement strand
GGGCGGATCGGCGGCGTACCGGCTTCTGCCACCCTTCGGCAAAGATGGCCACTCCCTGTTTACGGACCCGGCCGGAATGGACCGCTGGGTGCCTCTGGTCAGCGAGTTCCTGAGAAGCCAGAAGCTGATGCCTTAGCGGTTCACCGTCGCCATTGCGGGCGGCGGGCGCGGCCGGATTTCGAGGCGACGGAGCCCTGGGTGGAGCGGGCACGCGGCCGGGGTGCCGGTGCCTTGCCCGCATCGTAGCCTTCCTGCTTCTCCTCGAAGCCGAAGGCGCCGCCCTCGGGCTTCATCTCCAGCTCGTAGGCTTCCAGGCGCCTGATCTCGTCGCGCAAGCGCGCGGCCTCCTCGAACTCCAGGTCGCCGGCCGCCTTCTTCATGCGCTCCTCGAGGTTGGCGATATGGGCCTTGAGGTTCTTGCCTACCAGATGCGGCGCCGCGTCGTCGCCGGTCGAGACCGTGATGTGGTCGCTCTCGTAGACGCTGCCCATGATGTCGCCGATCCGCTTGCGCACGGATTCCGGCGTGATGCCGTTGGCCGTGTTGTAGGCCTGCTGCTTCTCGCGCCGGCGCGCGGTCTCGGCCAGCGCCGCCTTGAGCGAGTCGGTCATGCGGTCGGCGTAGAGGACGACCTTGCCGTCGACGTTGCGCGCCGCACGCCCGATCGTCTGGATCAGCGAGGTGCGGGAGCGCAGATAGCCTTCCTTGTCGGCGTCGAGGATGGCGACCAGCGCGCATTCGGGAATGTCCAGGCCTTCGCGCAGCAGGTTGATGCCCACCAGGATGTCGAAGGCGCCGAGCCGCAGGTCGCGGATGATCTCGATACGCTCCAGCGTCTCGACATCGGAGTGGATGTAGCGCACACGCAGCCCGGCCTCGTGCATGTATTCGGTCAGATCCTCGGCCATGCGCTTGGTCAGCGTGGTGACCAGGGCGCGCTGGCCGGCGGCGGCCACGGCCTTGCATTCGCCGAGCAGGTCGTCGACCTGCTTCTCGGTCGGCCGCACGATGCACACGGGATCGATCAGGCCGGTCGGGCGGATCACCTGCTCGACGAAGACGCCGCCGGTGCGCTCAAGCTCCCAAGGCCCCGGCGTCGCCGAGACGAAAGCGGTCTGGGGCCGCATCACCTCCCACTCCTCGAACTTGAGCGGCCGGTTGTCGATGCAGGAGGGCAGGCGGAAGCCGTACTCGGCCAGCGTCGATTTGCGCTGGTAGTCGCCTTTGAACATGCCGCCGATCTGCGGCACGGTGACGTGGCTCTCGTCGACGAAGAGCAGCGCGTTCTGCGGCAGGTACTCGAAGAGGGTGGGCGGCGGCTCCCCCGGCCGCCTGCCGGTGAGATAGCGCGAATAGTTCTCGATGCCCGGGCAGGAACCCGTGGCCGCCATCATCTCGAGGTCGAAATTGGTGCGCTGCTCGAGCCGCTGGGCCTCGAGCAGCTTGTTGTCCTTGCGCAGCTCCGCCAGGCGCAGCTTGAGGTCGACTTTGATCTGGGCCATCGCCTGGTCGAGGGTGGGCTGCGGCGTCACATAATGGCTGTTGGAGTAGAGCTTGACGTGGCCGAGCTCGGCCTTCTTCTCGCCGGTCAGCGGGTCGAACTCCCAGATGGCCTCCAGCTCGTCGCCGAACAGCGAGATCCGCCAGGCGCGGTCCTCGCAGTGGGCCGGGAAGACCTCGACCGAATCGCCGCGCACGCGGAAGGCGCCGCGCACGAAGTTCTGATCGTTGCGCTTGTAGTGGAGATCGACCAGCGACTTGAGTAGCGCGTTGCGGTTGATCACCTGCCCGGACTGCAGCGACAGGGTCATCGACGAGTAGGTCTCGACCGAGCCGATGCCGTAGATGCAGGAGACCGAGGCGACGACCACGACGTCCGGCCGCTCGAGCAGGGCGCGCGTCGCCGAATGGCGCATGCGGTCGATCTGCTCGTTGATCGAGGATTCCTTCTCGATATAGGTGTCGCTGCGCGGCACGTAGGCTTCGGGCTGGTAGTAGTCGTAGTAGGAGACGAAGTACTCGACCGCGTTCTCGGGGAAGAAGGTCTTCATCTCACCGTAGAGCTGTGCGGCGAGCGTCTTGTTGGGGGCCAGAATCAGCGCCGGGCGCTGCAGCTGCTCGATGACATGGGCGGCGGTGAAGGTCTTGCCCGAGCCGGTGACGCCGAGCAGCACCTGGTCGCGCTCGCCCTGGCGGAATCCGGCGATCAGCTCGGAGATCGCCTGCGGCTGGTCGCCGGCCGGTTTGAACTCGGAGACCAGCTTGAACGGCCGCGCCGCTGCCGCGTCGGGATCGCTCGACAGCGGCGGCCGGGCAGGGTTGATCGTGTAGTCGGGCGGCGGCTGGGAAATTCGGGTCGGGCTCACACCCGATTATATGCGCACGAGCCCCGGCGAATGCGAGTCCGCCCGCCGAAGGCGCCGCTTCAGCACTCCTGGCCCTTCTCCGTGCACTTCTGGGAACCGTTGCAGTTCCGGATATCCTTCGGCTGCGGGCAGGTGCGGATGTCGAGATTGGTCTGGAACATCTGCGCGTTGAGATTGGCGCAGAAGCACTGCAGGAAGATGCCGCCGGAAAACTGGCAGGAGCAGGATTGCTGGTAGGAGCCCTTGGGCAGCGTATTGCCGCGCTGCTGGGCGAGCTGCGGTCCGCCTTGCGACTCGGCGGCCGGCGACAGGGCCGGCGCGGCAAACGCCAGGAACACGAAGGCGGTCATCGCCAGGACCATGCGGTTCATCGTCCGATCCCCCGCTGTCGTTCTTGAATCGTAATATTATCAAGGGCTTGTCTTATGAGCAAGCCATCTGTCATGGCTGCCCTGCGGCGCGCCGAGCAGGGTTGCGCGCACCGGTCGGGCCGTCTAGTTTGCGTCGCTTCGCCGTAGTCCAGCCCTGCTTGAGGAGTGTC
>VGEI01000479.1 GCA_016869415.1 Alphaproteobacteria bacterium | reverse complement strand
GTTATCGCAATAGTAGTTGGCGGACAGGGTGGGATTCGAACCCACGTTACGGTTTCCCGTAAACACGCTTTCCAAGCGTGCGCCTTAAGCCACTCGGCCACCTGTCCAGCGGCGCGCACCATAGCAGCCGCGCGGGGGCCCGCCAATCGCCGCGACAGATGGTCGTGCGCCCCTTGGACCCCGGCTAAGCCCTTGTTAGACTGTCGACTAGGGCTGATGCCGAACCGTCGGGGACGGTGGATGATCGCACGCATCCTTGCCTGGCTGCTCCTGCTAGGCGCTGTCGCGGCGGCGGGCCGAGACGGGTTCGTCCTGCTTGAGACCGGCAGCTACAGCCCGGTCGCGCTGGGAGAGATCTGGCAGACCGCCGCTCCGGCGTCGCTCCAGCTGATCGAGCACTCTCTCCCGTCATTCCTCTGGGCGAACGTCCTGGCCCCGCCGCTCCGTTGGCCGACATCGGCTACACTCGCTGGCCCGGCCGTCATCCTGTTGCTGCTTGCAGGTCGCGGCCGGCGCCGGAAATGGCGCAGCGGCTCGTTCAGCTAAGGGCTAATCCTCGCGAGCCTTTAGGGCGGCGAGGAACGCGGATTGGGGGATGTCGACTTCGCCGAACTGGCGCATGCGCTTCTTGCCCTCTTTCTGCTTCTCCAGCAGCTTGCGCTTGCGCGTGATGTCGCCGCCGTAGCATTTCGCGGTGACGTCCTTGCGCAGGGCGGAGATCGTCTCGCGTGCGATGATCTTGCCGCCGATCGCCGCCTGCACCGCGATCTTGAAGAGCTGCTGCGGGATCAGCTCCTTGAGCTTGACGCACAGCGCCCGGCCCCGGCTTTCGGCCTTGGCACGGTGGACCATCATGGACAGCGCGTCGACCGGATCGCCGTTGACCAGGATGGAGAGCTTGACCACATCGCCCTCCTGGTACTGGTCGATGTGATAGTCGAAGCTGGCATAGCCGCGGCTGACCGATTTCAGGCGGTCGTAGAAATCGAACACCACCTCGTTGAGCGGCAGCTTGTAGACCAGCATGGCGCGCGAGCCGGCATAGGTCAGGTTCTCCTGCACGCCGCGGCGGTCCTCGCAGAGCTTGAGGACGGAGCCGAGATACTCATCGGGCACCAGGATGGTCGCTTTGATCCACGGCTCCTCGATATGGTCGATGCGCACCGGATCCGGCATGTCGACCGGGTTGTAGAGCTCCATCACCTCGCCGTTGGTGAGATGGATCTTGTAGACCACCGAGGGCGCGGTCGCGATCAGGTCGAGATCGAACTCGCGTTCCAGCCGCTCCTGGATGATCTCCAGATGCAGCAGGCCGAGAAATCCGCAGCGGAAGCCGAAGCCCAGCGCGGCAGAGCTCTCCGGCTCGTAGACGAAGCTGGCGTCGTTGAGATGCAGTTTGCCCAGGCTCTCGCGCAGCTTCTCGAAATCGGCGGCGTCGACCGGGAACAGGCCGCAGAAGACCACCGGCAGGCTCGGCTTGAACCCCGGCAGCGGCTCGGCGGCGAGTCTTCTTTCCTCGGTGATCGTGTCGCCGACCCGGCAATCGGCCACACTCTTGATCGCCGCGGTGATGAAACCGATCTCACCGGGCCCCAACGAGGCCACCTCGGTGTTCTTCGGCTTGAACACGCCGACGCGATCGATCTCATGCGTGGCGCCGGTGGCCATCATGCGGACCTTGAGGCCCTTGGTCAGCTTCCCGTCCTTGATGCGCACCAGCACGATGACGCCGAGATACGGGTCGTACCAGGAATCGACGAGCAGCGCCTTGAGCGGCGCCGCCGCGTCGCCCGTGGGCGGCGGCAGACGCGTGACCAGCGCCTCGAGCACCTCATCGATGCCGATACCCGTCTTGGCCGAGATCTGGACGGCATTGGAGGCGTCGAGGCCGATCACGTCCTCGATCTGCTCTTTGACCCGCTCCGGCTCGGCCGCCGGCAGATCGATCTTGTTGAGAACGGGGACGATCTCGTGGTTCGCCTCGATCGCCTGATAGACGTTGGCCAGGGTCTGCGCCTCGACGCCCTGGCTGGCATCGACGACCAGGATCGAGCCTTCGCAGGCGGCCAGGCTGCGGCTGACCTCGTAGGCGAAGTCGACATGGCCCGGCGTGTCCATCAGGTTGAGGACGTAGTCCTTGCCGTCCTTGGCCCTGTAGTCGAGGCGCACGGTCTGCGCCTTGATGGTGATGCCGCGCTCGCGCTCGATGTCCATGTTGTCGAGCATCTGTTCACGCATGTCGCGGTCCTCGACGGCGCCGCAGGCCTGGATCAGGCGGTCGGCGAGGGTCGATTTGCCATGGTCGATATGGGCGATGATCGCGAAATTGCGGATGCGGTCGAGGTCGGTCACGAACAGGCCTGAAAACGCTGGAAATCGGGTGATTCGGAGCCCCGGCGCGGAGAGGGCCGCACGGGAAGGCCGGCACCATATTGTGCCGTCCCCCGTTAGGCAACCCGGCGAATCAGCGCGGGATACGGCCGTTGAGGAAGGTCGCGACCGCGGCGGCGACCTGCCGCTCACGCTCCTCAGGCGAAGGTGGTGTATGGCTGACGCCGAGGAGCATACGGATATGGATATGGCCGAGCACCGAGCTCAAGAACTGCTCCGCCGCGCGACGCGGTTCCGATACGGCGAGGACGCCCCGGGCATCGAGTTCGGCGAGATACTGCGCCAGCGCCACGGCGCAGCGGTCCGGGCCGGCCTCGTAGAAGATGCGCCCGAGCTCGGGAAAGCGCGGCGCCTCGGCCAAGACCACGCGATAGAGCGGCAAGGAGCCCGGCATCATCAGGACATCGAGAAACTGGCGGCCCATGGCAGTCAGCACCTCGCCCACCGTACGGTCGGACATCTCCGCCAGCATCGTCGAGATGGTGCGCTGGCAACAGTGCTGCACGATGGCACCGA
>VGEI01000478.1 GCA_016869415.1 Alphaproteobacteria bacterium | reverse complement strand
CTCAACCTCGCGACCCCCTGGATATGTGATGCACTAGCCCGCGCCGGCGCTCGAGCAGCGCCCGCACCTCACGTGCCGCAAGGGTCAGCATTAGAAAGCTGCCGAACCACCAGTAGATCTGCCTTTCGAGGGCTTGCAGGGCGGCGAGCCCGCTGCGGTCGGGCAGGTTCATCGTCGCCAGGGTGGCACGCAGCCAGTCGGGATCGGCAGCCAGCCGCGAGGCTTCGCGACCGCCGTCGAGAAAGCCGAGTAAGCCAAATACTGGGATGAGCAGCGCCGCCGCAAAGAGTAGGGGCCGCCAGCTTGGATACCAAAGGCGCAGGCGCAGCCAGAAATGCAGGCCGATGCAGCCGTGCACCCATGCGACCAGCACGGCCGCCGTTTGCCAAAGGCCCTTCTCCGGCGCGAAATGATAGAGCGCCAGCACGACATAGGTGTAGCTGTCATGCACGCCGTGCCATTCGTGTGCCGTTCTCGTGCCAATGACATGCTGGGCCAGCAGCGGCACGATCGACAGGCCAAGAACGAGCTGAAGCGCCTCCGCACGCGGCATGCTGAACAGCCGCCGCCGCTGATAGACCGCCCATAGGGCCAGCGTGAAATGCGCCACTAGAGAGAGGTAGAGCGCGGATGAGCCAGCTGGGTTGCGCCACAGCGCCAGGAACCAGTGCCGTCCTTCCTCCATTGCCTCGAGTGAGATCAAGCCCAGCGCATGGTTGAGGAGGTGCGTACTGAGATACGAAAAGAGCACGATGCCGGAAATCAGCCGGACTCGGCGCACCGTTAGATACGAGCCGAGCATTGTCATGTCTTTGCCTGGGCGAGAGCTTGGGCGAGGGCATCGAAGGGAAGACGCACGCAGTCCTGGCGGCTCCTGTGCCGCTGCACCGGTGCGAAGATCGCAAGCTCCTGCCAGGGGGCTTGCGCGATGCCGCCCATGAGTACGCTGTCGAGCGCCTCTCGGCCGGCATCCGCTGCCGCCGGCGCGTGGCCGGGGAGCGTGGCCGCGATCACCGCAGCGGAAGCCTGACACAGTGCGCAGCCGCGCACCAGGTGACCGACGGCAGCAATGGCACCGTTCTCGAGCTTAATGTCGAGCGTGACGCGGTCACCGCACAATGGGTTGTCGACCGTGACGCTGGCGCTCGGGCTATCGAGCCGCTTCGCTGGCCCCTTGGCGCGCTGCAGGATGGCCCGCTGATAGAGATCGTCACTCACCGCAGCTTCGCCGCGGCGCTGTCGAGCCCCTTGAGCAGGGCGTCGATATCGGCGTCGTTGTTGTAGAGTGCCAGGCTGGCACGCGTTGTGCCGGCGAGGCCCAGATAGTCCATCAGCGGCTGGGCGCAGTGATGGCCGCCGCGTAGCGCCACGTCGAAGCCATCGAGGATCTGGCATATGTCATGTGGGTGGGCCCCTTCGAGATCAAAAGAGACGACCGGGATGCGGCCTTGCAGGCCAGCCGGGCCGACAATGCGCGCCCCGCCTATCTGGCCGATGCCGTCGAGCAAACGCTGAGTCAGACGCATTTCATGCGCCGACACCGCCGGCCAGTCAAGCGCCGAGAGCCAACGCACGGCCGCCCCCAGGCCGACGGCCTGGGCGATAGGCGGCGTTCCGGCTTCGAACTTGTGCGGCACATCGGCCCAGATCGTACGCTCGAGCGTCACCGTGCGGATCATCTCACCGCCGCCTAACAGCGGCGGCATGGCCTCCAGCAGAGCCTTGCGGGCCCACAGCACGCCGATGCCGGTGGGGGCGAACATCTTGTGCCCAGAGAAGGCATAGAAGTCGACGCCGAGAGCAGCGAGGTCGAGCGGGCCATGCGGCACGCGCTGGGCGCCGTCAAGCAGCACCTTGGCGCCGACGGCGCGGGCTGCGGACACAACCGAGGCCACATCGGTCACCGCGCCCGTGACGTTGGAGGCGTGGGTCAGGGCGATAAGCTTGCATCTCGGTGTCACTACCCGGCCGAGCGCCGCCAGATCTAGCCGTCCGTCTGCGGTCAGCGGCAGGGCCTTGAGCACGATGCCGCGCCGGTCACGCAGCATCTGCCAGGGCACAAAATTGGCGTGATGCTCGATCTGTGAGACGACGACCTCGTCACCCGGTTGCAGCATGTCGCCGAACGAGCGGGCGACGACGTTGATCGCCGCCGTGGTGCCCGAAGTGAATACGATCTCATCCGACGCCACGTTGAGATAGCGCGCCACATCGCTGCGTGCTCCCTCATAGGCTTCGGTCGCCGCCTCGGCCAGACGGTGGACGCTGCGCAGAACGTTGGCCCGGCTGGTCGTCTCAAAGGCCATTACTGCGTCGAGCACAGCCTGCGGCAGCTGGCTGGTGGCACCGCTGTCGAGATAGTGCAGGCCACCGCGGGCCAGCAGCGGAAACTCAGCCCTTAGTGCGGTGGCATCGAAACCCATGATCAGGCCGCACCGCGTGGGGCGGCGCGGCGCAGCGCCGCCAGCGCCTCGGGCGTGTCGATGTCGACCAGTACGGCGTCGTCGCTCATCTCGACCTCACAGACCAGGTCGGCGTGCTCGCGGAACAGGCCGCGTGCCCCCTGGTCTCCATCGAGGGCACGCATCTCGGGGAAGAAGCGGCTTGCCCACAGCACCGGGTTGCCGCGCTTGCCGCGATTCGTCGGGATACAGATGGAACGGCCATCGTTTGGGTTGAACGCGGCGATCAGGCGGTCGATATGGTCCGGCGTAACCAGGGGCATGTCGCCGAGCAGGAACACCGCGCCGTCTAAGTTCATTCCTTCCATTGCACGGAGCCCCGCACGTAGAGACGTACTGAGGCCTGCGGCGTAGTCAGGATTGTCGACGAACTGCACCGGCTTTCCGGCCAGCGCCTCGCGCACCCGTGTGCCGTCATGGCCGATGACTACGATCACAGGCTTGGCCTGCGA
>VGEI01000477.1 GCA_016869415.1 Alphaproteobacteria bacterium | reverse complement strand
GCAGGGCATGATCGACGCCGTTCTCGGCCACTATCAGGACCGGCCGCTCCGGCCCGAGCTTGCGGTCAAGCAGAGCCTGGGCAATGGCCCGTGCGGCGCGCCCGGCCTCGCCGTAGGTCGCTCGCCGCCAACCTGACCCCTGGCGTTGAGCGATGTAGACCCGATCGGGTATCTCGCGCACTTGCGCTTCGATCACCTCGCCGACACGGACGGGATAGCTGGCCAGTGCCTGGCGGTTGCGCCAGACGGTGCTGCCATCCGCGCGCTTCTCGACATCCACCGGCGTCACGCCGAACTTCGACCAGATGCTCACGGCGCGACGACTTTGCCTGGGTTCATGATGTTGTGCGGGTCGAGCGTACGCTTGAGTGTGCGCATCAGGGCGATCTCGACGGGTGATTTGTAGCGGAGAAGCTCGTCGAACTTGCGCCGGCCGATCCCATGTTCGGCCGAGATGCTGCCCTGCATGCGCGCGACGATGTCGTGGACGATGCGGTTGATCTCTTCCAGGCGCGCCAGATAGGCGGCGAGCGGCGCGCCGGTATGCGGTTCGTCGGCCGGTTGGCTGAGGTTGAAGTGGATGTTGCCGTCGCCGACATGGCCGAAGGTAACGGGCCGGATGCCGGGGATCGTAGACGCCACGGCAGCAGACGCTTCGGCGATAAAGTCGGCGACCGACGAAACCGGTACCGACACGTCGTGCTTGATGCTGCCGCCTTCGGATTTCTGTGCTTCGGTTATGCTGTCGCGAATACGCCACATCGCCTTGGACTGCTGGGCACTGGCGGCCAGGGCCGCGTCAAGGACAAGACCCGCCTCCATCGCGGCGACCAACGAGCGCTCAAGCGCTTCACGCAACCCGCCGCCTGTGTCGCCGGAAGCGACATCGAGCAGCACGTACCAGTCATGGCGTCCCGCAAGCGGATCAGCGGTGCCGGGGATGTGGCGCAGCACCATGTCGAGGCAGGTGCGGGACATGAGCTCGAAGGCAGTCACCGCGTCACCCGTGCCGCCGCGCACCTGGGCGAGGAGTTTGATCGCCGCGCCGGGATCGCGCACCGACACGAAGGCAGTCTCGGTCTCGCGCGGTCGTGGAAAGAGCTTGAGCACCGCCGCGGTGACGATGCCGAGCGTGCCTTCGGCCCCGAGGAACAGCTGCTTGAGGTCGTAACCGGTGTTGTCCTTGCGCAGGCCGCGCAGCCCCTCCAGCACGTTGCCATCCGGTAGCACGACCTCGAGCCCCAGAACGAGGTCGCGGGCCATGCCGTAGCGCAGCACCTGCACGCCGCCGGCATTGGTCGCCAGGTTGCCGCCGATCTGGCAGGTGCCCTCGGCGCCGAGGCTCAGCGGAAACAGCCGGTCGGCTTCCTCTGCTGCCTGCTGCAGGCCGGCGAGCACGCAGCCGGCCTCGGCGGTCATGGTGTAGTTCAGCGGATCGATGGCGCGCAGCCGGTTAAGGCGCGAGAGGCAGAGCAGGATTTCACCGCCGTGTTCGAACGGTGTGGCGCCGCCCATCAATCCGGTATTACCGCCCTGCGGCACGACAGGGGTACGGGTCTCGGCGCAGATGCGCACGACCGCCGCCACTTCCGCCGTTGAGGCGGGCCGGACCAGCAGCGCGGTGTGGCCGCGGTAGATGCCGCGCTCTTCGAGCAGATGAGGCGCGAGTATCGCCGGATCGGTCGTCCAGCCCTTCGGGCCGACGATTGCCTGTATCCGTTCGAGCGTTGCCGATGGAGGCGGCTTGTGCAGCACCGTTGCCATGGCCCACACGTATCGCACGCCCCGGACCGGAGCAAGCGCTCAGGGATTTCTCACTATTTCAGCCACTTACCGCCGTACCTTTACCGTCGCTCAACCATAGCTATTAACGGCGAAGCAAGCTTGGTCGGCTAAGATTCCCGGCTACGAACGCCAAAGCACTCTGCCGTGTCCAATCAAGTGAATGGGAGAACAGCCATGCCGAGACGACGCGCTTCCCAAGCCGCTATGACGCTGCCAGCTACGCAGCAGCTTTTGTTCGTCTCTGGCTGGCTCCTCGCGGCGATGCTCGCGTTCGCCATCGTCGCCCAATTGAACTGAGTCCTAAGAACGCCGCGGCGCCGCGGCGCGCTTCAGACGGTCGTTGATCGCGCGGCCGAGGCCGTGCCGGGGAATGGGCGCCACGGCGATGGCCGTGAATTCCGGCCGGTCGAGAGCTCGCAGCATGGCAAACAGATTGGCCGCGGCTTCGCCTAGATCGGCCCGCGGGCTTAGATTCAATATTGCGCCCTTGGCGGTGGGCCCGAAGCCGAGATAGGCCTCCCCGGCGTGGGGACGCTCCGCGTTCGTGCGTACCGGTCGCGCCGGCGCATAGTGGCTAAGCAGACGGCCCGGCGAAGCCGGCCGAGCCTCGTCCTCAGACTCATCGACTGCAACCTGTCCTATCGCGTAGTGTAGTGCTTCGAGTGGAACACCTCCCGGCCGCAGTAGGCGTGCGCGCTTTCCCGTCAGGTCGATGACCGTCGACTCAAGCCCGACCGGGCAAGGACCCCCGTCGATGATCAGCGAGACGCGGCCGCCGAGCGATTGGCGGACGTGCTGGGCGCGTGTCGGGCTCACCCGACCGGAAGGATTGGCGCTTGGCGCGGCAACGGCACAGCGGCTCCGGCAGATCAACGCAAGCGCAATGGGGTCGGCGGGGATGCGCAGCGCGACCGAATGCAATCCGGGGCTGATGTGGCGCGACAGGCGCGCACCCGCGCGGCGCTTCAGCACGAGAGTGAGGGGGCCTGGCCAGAACATGCGGGCCAAGCGCTCGGCCCGGGAGTCGAACCAGGCCAGTCTCCGTGCCGCGGCCAGTGTCGCAACATGCACGATCAGGGGATTGCGCCGCGGTCGGCGCTTTGCGGCGTAGATCGCGGCCACCGCGCGATCGG
>VGEI01000476.1 GCA_016869415.1 Alphaproteobacteria bacterium | reverse complement strand
AAAGCGCCGTTTCCGCTCGGGCCGGGCTTGGTTCGCCGAACTACTCTCGGGTCGTCCGGTGGTTCCGGTGCGCCTGGAGATCGATGGGGACTATGCGCAGACCCTGGTGCATCTGCAGCAGATGCCCCGCCTCGCGGCTCGCGACTGATCTAGCCCAGGCCAAGGAGCCCGGACAGGGCCGGGAATTCGTCGATCACCGCGTCGGCGCCCAGTTGCGCTGCGGGTAGGGTCGTGTAGCCGAATGACACGACCACTACGGCCATTCCGGCGTTGCGGGCTGCGGTGACGTCGTTCATCGAATCGCCCACCATCAGGCTACGGGCGGGAAGCGCGCCCAGCCGCTCGACGACCCCGAGCAGATGCCGCGCATCGGGTTTGCGGGCCGGGACATCGCCGCCGCTGACGGCGCCGAAATAAGGTGCAAGTTCGAGCGCTTCGAGAATTCGGCGGGTAGCCTCGTCCGGTTTGTTGGTGCACACGCCCAGCCGCCGCCTGGCGGCCGCCAACCGTGCCAGGGTCTCGGGCACGCCAGGGAATGGCTGCGATCTCGCGTCTGCCGCTGGCTCATAGATGTCGAGGAAGCGTTTCACCAGGGCTGGAAGCGGTGCGGCGAGTCCGCCAGCGGCCAGGAACCCGCGTTCCACGAGTTTGGCGGCACCGTCGCCGATCATGCGGCGTATCTCCTCCGGGCGGATCGGCGCCCGGCCGTACTCTGCCAAGAGCCGATTGAGCGAGTCACCAAGGTCGAGCACGGTGTCGACAAGTGTACCGTCGAGATCGAAAATAACGGCGTCGCAGTGGCCGAATCGAGGCTGAGGCATGTCATTGAGCGTAACAGTTTGTGAGTTGGCCCTCATGCCCTGCCTGTGGCATGGTCCGCGCGAATTTGCGAGCCGCACGGCCCCGGTCGGCGGGCGAACCGTTCGACAGAAGCGTCTGGGCCAATAAAGAGTCGATGGGCACCTCTCCACTCGCCGTTGTCATACTCGCTGCCGGAATTGGTACGCGCATGCGGTCGCGCAAGCCGAAAGTGCTGCACGCGCTCGCTGGCCGCCCGATGATTGCCCATCTCGCCGCGTCGGTGGCACAGCTTCGGCCGGCGGCCGTGGTCCTCGTCGTTGGCCCCGGGATGGAGGCGGTGACCGAGGCGGCGCGGCGCGCGGCACCGAGCCTCAAGATCGTATCGGTCGTTCAACGCGAGCGCCGCGGCACCGGGCATGCCGTGCAGCAGGCGCGGCGCGCCCTGGCAGGACACCGCGGCGACGTGCTTGTGCTGCTCGGCGACGGCCCGTTGGTCGAAGCGGAGACGATGAAGCGCCTGGTCGCGGCACGACGCGTTAACCGCGCAGCGGTGGCGGTTCTCGGGTTCCGCACGCCGGGCCCGTCGCATTACGGCCGCTTGGTCTTAGGCTCCGATGGCAAGACATTGGAGCGCATCGTGGAAGCACGCGATGCCAGCGAAGAGCAGAAGCGCATCACGCTGTGCAACTCGGGCGTGATCGCCGTAGAGGGCGCGGTGCTGTTCGAGATGCTCTCGAAGCTCCGGCCCGACAACGCCAAGGGCGAACTCTATCTCACCGATATCGTCGAGATCGCACGAGCGCGAGGTCTGCGGTGCACCTACACCGAAGCCGAGTTCGTGGCGATCAACTCCCGGGCGGAGTTGGCTGCGGCGGAAGCCGTTCTACAGGAGCGGCTGCGGCAGGCGGCGATGGATGCCGGCGCCACGCTTGTCGATCCGTCGACCGTCTGGATGTCCTACGACACGGTCATTGGCCGGGATGCGGTCATCGGGCCGAGCGTCTTCTTCGGACCCGGAGTCAGGATCGGCGAGGGGGCAGAGATCCGCTCTTTCTGCCATATCGAGGGCGCGACGGTGGCGCCCGGCGCCATCGTCGGTCCGTTCGCGCGCTTGAGACCGGGCGCCGAAATCGGCCCCTCCGCGCATATCGGAAATTTCGTCGAGGTGAAGAACGCCCGTATTGGCGAGGGCGCCAAGGCGAACCATCTTGCCTATCTGGGCGACGCGCATGTCGGTGCCAGGGCCAACATCGGGGCCGGAACGATCTTCTGCAACTATGACGGCTATCTCAAGCATATGACCGATATCGGGCCCGATGTCTTCATCGGCTCGAACGCGACCCTGGTGGCGCCGGTGAAGGTCGGCGCGCGGGCGTTTGTCGCTGCCGGGTCCACGGTGACCGACCCGGTGCCGGCTGATGCGCTGGCGTTCGGACGTGCCCGGCAGACGACCAGGAAGCAGGCCGGCGCCGCTTTGCGTGCCCGGCTGAAGCGCGCCAAGGACCGAAAGAAGAAGGGCTGAGCCATGTGCGGAATCGTCGGCATGATCGGCACGTCGGATGCGGCACCGCTGCTGCTCGACGGTCTGAAGCGGCTGGAGTACCGGGGCTACGATTCCGCCGGCATCGCCACGCTGGTCAACGGACATATCGAGCGCCGGCGCGCCGAGGGCAAACTCGTCAATCTCGAGGCATTGCTGGAACGGGAGCCGATGCCGGGGATGACCGGCATCGCCCATACCCGCTGGGCGACGCACGGCGCCCCGACGGAGAAGAACGCGCATCCCCATGCGACTGAGCAGGTCGCGGTCGTCCATAACGGCATCATCGAGAATTTCCAGGAACTGCGCGCCGAGCTGCAGAAGAAGGGTTGCAAGTTCCGGACGGAGACCGATACCGAGGTCGTGCCGCATCTGCTGACCTGCTTTCTCAATGATGGGATGTCCGCTGAGGAAGCGATGGCCGCGATGCTCAAGCGCATCGAGGGTGCTTTCGCGCTGGCTGTGCTGGTCCGCGGGCGTAGCGACATTCTGATGGCGGCGCGGCATGGCCCGCCCCTGGCCGTCGGCTTCGGCGACGGTCAGATGTTCGTCGGCTCCGACGCGCTGTCACTGGCGCC
>VGEI01000475.1 GCA_016869415.1 Alphaproteobacteria bacterium | reverse complement strand
CACCGCCGCCGAACTCGAGCCCCTGCTCGGCCAGAAGATCGTGGTGGTCAACCAGCCCGGCGCCTCGGGCTCGATCGGCACCAAGAACGCGCTCGAAGCCGTCAAGGACGGCTACACCTGGACCGCCGGTGCCGCGCAGGATCTGGGCACCTATCCGGTGCTCGGCATGCTCGACACCAAGATCACCGACTGGCACCTGTTCCTCAATGTGGCCAACGTCTCGACCGTCGGCGTCAATCCGGCAACGCCCTATCAGTCGCTACAGCAGCTGCTCGACGCGATGAAGTCGAAGCCGGGCGAGATCACCGTCGCCACCGCCGGCCAGACCTCGGCCGGGCACAACGCCATGGAGGCGATCGCCCGCGCCACGGGCGTCAGGTACCGTCATGTCACCTATGACGGCGGCAACCCGGCCGTGGTCGCCACGGTCGCCGGCGAAACCCAGGTGACCACGCAGCTCACGGTCGAGCAGGCGGAGATGATCCGCGGCAAGCGCATCCGGCCACTGGCCGTGGTCGGCGACCGCGCCATCGAGCTGGAAGGACACGGCGCCATCCCGCCGATCACCCAGGTCATCCCCACCTTCCGCGCCGCCACCAACTATTTCGGCGTGTTCATCCCCAGAGGCGTGCCGGCCGAGGTGACCGCGACGCTGGAGAAGATCTGGGCCGAGAAGATCGCCAACTCCGAAGCGTTGAAGAAGTACGCCACCAGCCGCGGCGCGCTCTTCGCACCGTCGGCCGGCGATGAGGCGCAGCGCCGGGCGATGCCGGCCGTGCAGGCCAATTCCTGGCTGATGTTCGAGGCCGGCAAGGCCAAGGTGTCGCCCGACACCGTCGGCATCCCGAAGCCGCAGAGCTGAATTTCGGACAGAGGCGCGAGGCGGGCTGCGTGCTTGCCTCGCGCCTTTTCCATTTCGGCACCCTGCGTCGATGACCGAGCGACCCTCCGCCCGCGCCGACCTTGTCTGGTCGCTGATCTGGATCGCCTTCGGCGCGGCGGTGCTCTACGGCGCCTGGACGATGGACCGGCTGCAGGCGCTGCACATCAATCCCTACACCGCCCCAGGCCTGGTGCCCGGCTTTCTCGGCCTGGGCCTGATCGGGCTGGGCCTCGCACTTCTCGTGCGCAGCCTGGGTGCGGCAGGCGACAGTGGCGCAGACGTCCGGCTAATCACACCCCGGCTGCTGCTCGCCGCCGGACTCTGTGTCGCCTATGCCGTCGGGCTGGTCGGCCGCGGCCTGCCCTTCTGGCTGACCACGGCCCTCTTCGTCTTCGTCAGCATCGCGGCCTTCCGCTGGCCCGAACACTGGGCCAGCGGCACGGTCGGGCGCGGATTGATCGCTGCGCTACTTTGCGCCGCCGGCACGGCGGCGGGCGTCACTCTCGTCTTCCAGGAGATCTTCCTGGTGCGGCTGCCTTAATATGCTCGACGGCCTCACGCTCTTCGGCACGTCGCTGGCGCATTTCGCGTCACCGCTGACCCTGCTCTACGTCGCCTGCGCGACGCTGCTCGGCCTGATCATCGGCGCCCTGCCCGGCCTCACCGCCACCATGGGGGTGGCGCTGATGACCACCCTCACCCTCAAGATGCAGCCCGACGTGGCGCTGCTGGTGCTCGTCTGCACATATGTCGGTGCCATCTACGGCGGCAGCCGCAGCGCCATCCTGCTCAACATCCCGGGCACGCCAGCCAATGCCGCCGCCTGTCTCGACGGCTACCAGCTCGCCCGCCAGGGCATGGCCGGCCGCGCCATGGGGATCTCGACCACCGGCTCGGTGATGGGCACGCTGATCGGCATGGTGGCGCTCGCCGTGTTCACGCCGGTGCTCGGCGAGCTGGCGCTGAAATTCGGTGCCTTCGAGTTCTTCTGGCTGGCCCTCTTCGGCGTCATCATCTCCGGCACGCTCACCGGCGACGACGCGCTGAAAGGTTGGCTGGCCGGCTTTCTCGGCCTGCTCATTGCCTCGGTCGGCCAGGACCCGATCCACGCCTACGACCGCTTCAGCTTCGGCAGCCGCGATCTCGCCGGGGGCTTCCAGCTCATCCCCGCCCTGGTCGGCGCCTTCGGCTTCGCCGAGGTGCTGACCGTGCTCGGCGAGCGCGTCGCCCGGCCGGCGGTCCACAGCGTCGATTCCTACCTGCCGCGCATCCGCGACGTGCTGCAGCACTGGCGCACGATCATTCGCTCCGGCTTCATCGGCACCTTCATCGGCATCGTGCCCGGCGTGGGCGAGGACGTCGCCTCGTGGTCGTCCTATGCCGCCGCCAAGCGCGCCAGCCGGGAGCCGGAGAAATTCGGCAAAGGCTCGGTCGAGGGCCTGATGGCGGCGGAGACCGGCGACAATGCCTGCGTGCCCGGCGCCATGATCCCGGTACTCGCCCTGCAGGTGCCGGGCTCGGCGCCGGCCGCCGTGCTGATGGCCGCCATGATCATCCACGGCGTGCAGCCCGGCCCGATGATCATGGTGAACAACCCGCAGTTCGTTTACGACGTCGTCGCCATGATGCTCTACGCCACCATCGGCATCCTGGTCTTCGGCCTGCTGCTGGTGCGGCCGCTGATCAGGGTCCTGCAGGTGCCCAGGGACATCATCATGCCGATCGTCTTCGTGCTCTGCGTCATCGGCTCCTTTGCCATCGCCCAACGGCTGTTCGACGTCTGGACGATGATCGGCTTCGGCATCCTCGGCTACGTGCTGCGCCGCTACAACTACCCGATGGCCCCCTTCGTGCTGGGCATCGTGCTCGGCGACCTGCTCGACAAGAACTTGCGCCGCGGCCTCGTGCTCTCCGACGGCGACCTCACCCCCTTCGTCACCCGGCCGATCAGCGCCGTGCTCTTCGCCATCTGCCTGCTCTCCATCGCCCTCAACATCACGGCCTTCCGCGAGGCGGTGAATCGCTTCTGGAGCCTGATTGCTGGCGGCCGAAAGGCCTGACGCCCCACACTT
>VGEI01000474.1 GCA_016869415.1 Alphaproteobacteria bacterium | reverse complement strand
GAAATTCGACCTCATCATCTCTGACTTGGAGATGCCGGAGATGACCGGCCTGAACCTGCTCAAGCGGGTGCGCGAGACCTGGCCGGAGATGCCGTTCATCATGCTCACCGGCAAAGCCTCGGGCGACTTCGTGCTGGCCGCCAAGGAGCACGGGGTCAACGGCTACATCGCCAAGCCGTTCGCGCCCAACCAGCTGATCGGCAAGATCGCCTCGGTCCTGAGGATCACGATGTAGGGCGGGAAATCCGCTTCGGCCTTGGCCAAGCGGTGGTATAAGACGGCCCACAACCGGGCAGTCGAATGACCGACGAGCGCATCTATCTCTACGATTCCACGCTGCGCGACGGCGCGCAGACGCAAGGCGTCGATTTCGGCCCGGCCGACAAGCTGGCCATCGCTGTAGCCCTCGACCGCCTGGGCATTGACTACATCGAGGGCGGCTGGCCCGGCGCCAACCCGACCGATGACGCCTTTTTCGCCCAGCTGCCACGCCTGTCTCACTCGCGGATCACGGCGTTCGGCATGACCCGCCGGCCGGGCCGCAGTGCGGCCAACGATCCCGGCCTGACCGCGGTTCTGGCTTCACCGGCGAAGACCGTCTGCCTGGTCGGCAAGACCTGGGATTTCCATGTCGAGGTGGCGCTCGGTGCCACCCTCAGCGAGAATCTCGACATGATCGGCGAGAGCCTGGCCGAGGCGAAGCGCCGAAAGGACGAGGTTCATTTCGACGCCGAGCATTTCTTCGACGGCTACAAGGCGAACCGCGACTACGCGCTGCGTTGCCTGAAGGCGGCGCACGAGGCGGGGGCGCGCTGGATCGTGCTCTGCGACACCAACGGCGGCACGCTGCCGCACGAGATCGAGCGCATCGTCAGCGAGGTGACGGCGCAGATCCCGGGCACGCAGATCGGCATCCACTGTCACAACGATACCGAGAACGCCGTAGCCAATTCTCTGGCCGCGGTGCGCGCGGGGGCCCGCCAGATCCAGGGCACGCTCAACGGCCTGGGCGAGCGCTGTGGCAATGCGAACCTCGTCTCGCTGATCCCCAATCTGATGCTCAAGATGGGCCTGAAGACGGGCCTCTCGGAGAGCCAGCTGCGCCAGCTCACGCACGTCTCGCGTCTGCTCGACGAGCGGCTCAACCGCCCGGCGGCACGGGGTGCCGCCTATGTCGGGGAGAGCGCCTTTGCCCACAAAGGCGGGCTGCATGTTTCCGCCGTGGCCAAGGACCCGCGCACCTACGAGCACATCGTGCCGGACAGTGTGGGCAATCGCCGTCACATCGTGGTCTCCGACCAGGCCGGCAAGTCCAACATCCTGGCCCGCTTCGACGAGATCGGACTGGAGATCGCCGCCGATCATCCCAGGCTCGGCCGCCTGATCGACGAGGTGAAGGCGCGCGAGCATGATGGCTTCGCCTACGACGGCGCTGATGCGAGTTTCGAGCTGCTGGCCCGCCGCGCGCTGGGCTCGGTGCCCGAATACTTCACCCTGGTCTCGTTCCGCGTGATCACCGAACGGCGCTTCAACGCCAAGGGCGAGCTGGTGACCCAGTCCGAGGCGACCGTGAAGGTCGACGTCAAGGGCCAGCGCGTGCTCACCGTGGGCGAGGGCAACGGCCCGGTCAACGCGCTCGACGGCGCGCTACGCGAGGCGCTGCTGCCGGTCTACCCGCGTCTCGCCGACATTCGCCTGGTCGACTACAAGGTGCGGATCCTGACGCCGGAGGCGGGCACCAAGGCGGTGACGCGCGTGATGATCGAAAGCGCCGACGGGGCCGGCCGGCACTGGTCGACGATCGGCGTGTCGGCCAACGTCATCGATGCGTCGTACAACGCGCTGCACGACAGCCTCACCTGGTTCCTTTTCCACGAGGAGCGCGTCGCTGGCGAGAAGGCCGCCGATTGAGCGATCGGTTGGCGCCGGCGATCGTCCTCGTCGCTCCGCAGCTGGCGGAGAACATCGGCGCCACGGCGCGCGCCATGCTCAATTGCGGGCTTACCGAGCTGCGTCTCGTCCGGCCGCGGCCGACGCTGCCGCACCCGCGAGCCACTGCCGCGGCGGCCGGCGCCGATGCGGTGCTGGAGAAGGCGACGACCTTCGCCGAGACGGCGGAGGCGATCGCCGATCTGCACTACGTCTACGCCGCCACGGCACGGCCGCGCGAGGGCGTGAAGACCGTGGTCACCATGCGCGAGGCCGGCCGCGAGATCCACGAGCGCGCCAGCAGGCGCGAACGCTGCGGCCTGCTCTTCGGGCCGGAGCGCACCGGCCTGGAGAACGACGACGTATCGCTGGCCGACGCCATCGTCACCGTGCCGCTCAACCGCGAATTCTCCTCGCTCAATCTCGGTCAGGCTGTGCTGCTTGCTGCGTATGAGTGGCGCATGGCCGGCGATGCGACGCCGGCACGCACCCTTGCGTTGGGCAAGGCGGAGACCGCCCGGCGCGAGGAGGTGATCGCCTTTTTCGCCAGGCTCGAGGCGGAGCTCGACGCCTGCGGCTTTCTGCGCAACGCCGAGATGCGGCCGACCATGGTGCGCAACATCCGCAACATCTTTCATCGCGCCGGCCTGATGGCGCACGAGGTCCGTACACTGCAGGGCATCGTCACCAGCCTCACCGAGAGGCCGCATATCGCCTCGGCCAAGCCGAAGAAGGAGCGCGGACCGGGTACGAAAGGCCGCAAGCGCCGTTCCGACTAGCCGGCGTGCCTCATAAAATTGTTTTGAATCAGCCGGTTAAATTAGTTTTCCCGCGCGCCGATTGGGTTTGACAGGAAAACTTGCGTAAGTATATTACCGCGACTTCCGGCGGTACGGGTTCGGCTGGCGCGGGCGATAGCTCCCGGCGCCCGGTCCTGTGGCCGCCGGTCGTCTTATCGAGCCCTCCGAGCGGAGCTTTCGTAACCGACGATGACCAAACGCGCGCCCTCGAAATACAAGATCAACCGCCGCCTTGGCGTGAA
>VGEI01000473.1 GCA_016869415.1 Alphaproteobacteria bacterium | reverse complement strand
GCGGCCATCTGGTGGCCGCTGGCGGCGTACCGCTGGTTTCGCTCTGGGGGCCGACGGTGATGGAGAAGTGGCGGCCGCAGACGCCCACCCTGATCACCGTGCTGGCGCGGAGCTTCGGCGGCACGGCGATGGAAGCGATTCCGGTCGACGCCGTCGACGAGGCAACCGAGTCGCTGCTCAAGAAAAGCTAGTCCGCGGCGACGGCCGGACGGGGAGACGCCATGCCAAGCGGGAAACGCCGCATCAGCCAGAGCACCATCAGCAACCCGGGCAGCGCCGCTCCCGTGGTCACGGCAAAGAACAGCACCCAGTCGAACTGATCGGCGAGCCACCCACCCGCGGCCGAGAGAGTCGTACGGCCGACCGTGGCCAGCGAAGAGAGCAGCGCGTACTGCGTCGCGGTGAAGGCGACGTTGCAGAGGCTCGACAGATAGGCAACGAAGGCCGCCGAGCCCATGCCGCCGGTGAAATTCTCCACGCCGATCGTCACGGTCAGCAGCCAGACGTCATGTCCGGCCATTGCCTGTAGGCAGTAGAGCAGGTTGGAAAGCATCTGGGCGATGCCGCAAACAAACAGGCTGCGGTAGAGGCCGAGGCGGTAGACCACGACACCGCCGGCGGCGAGGCCGGCGAGAGTGGCGAAGACACCGAAGAACTTGCTGATATTGGCGACCTCGATGCGCGTGAAGCCCATCGCCACATAGAACGGATTGGCCATCACGCCGGCCAACGCATCGCCGAACTTATAGAGGACGACAAAGATCAGAATGGCCACCCAGCCAGGCCGCAGCATGAAATCGGCAAAAGGTCCGATCACGGCGCTCTTCAGCCACAAGGTAATGCGTTCGCCGGCGCCGTGCCCCGGCAGCGGCGCCAGGGCAGCAGCCGACCCTGCCGGCTCTGGCGTCAGCAACACCGTGACCATACCCACGCCGACCAGTGCTGCCATCACGCTGTAGGCGACCTGCCAGCCGCCGAACTCGACGATATAGAGCGCGCCGAAGGACGCAGCCATCATGCCGAAGCGGTAGCCCCATTGCGTGGCAGCCGCACCGGCGCCCTGCTCATCGGCGGTCAGTATCTCGATGCGGAAGGCATCGATGACGATGTCCTGGCTGGCGGAGAGGAAGGCTACGATTACCGCCGCAAGAGCAACAAGGCCGGGATCGGTCTTGGGATCGGTCATGCCGAGCGCCAGGATGGCGAGGGCCAGCGGCACCTGGATAACGAGCGCCCAGCCACGCCGGCGGCCAAGCCGTGCGGTGATGCCGCCCAGCCGGAGGCGGTCGATCAGCGGCGACCAGAGGAACTTCAGACTGTAGGAGATGCCGATCAGAGCGAAGAGCCCGATCTCGGTGCGCGAGACGCCCGTTTCGGCGAGCCAGAAGGTCAGCGTGCCCAGGGTCAGCGGCAAGGGAAGACCGCTGGAGAAGCCCATAAACAGTACGGCAAGCAGCCGCGGCTCACGGTAGAGCGTCAGCGAATCGAGCCAGGAAGCCATGGCGCAATACTAGGGCCGCGACAGCACCGCGGCGAGAAACATCAACTGGCTTCGGCCTCAGCCAGGCGCAGCGCCTTCTTGCGGTCGTTGAGGTCGAGCAGCTTCTTGCGCAGGCGGATCGACTTCGGCGTCACCTCGACCAACTCGTCGTCGGCGATATAGGCGATCGCCTGCTCCAGCGTCAGGATCTTGGGTGGCGTCAGGCGCACCGCCTCGTCCTTCGAGGTGGTACGGATGTTGGTCAACTGTTTGCCCTTGAGGGGGTTGACGTCGAGATCGTTGTCGCGCGTGTGCTCGCCGATGATCATGCCGGGATACACCGGCATGCCTGGATGGATCATCATCGGCCCGCGATCCTCGAGGTTCCACAGCGCGTAGGCGATGGAGACTCCCGACGCGTTGGAGATCAGCACGCCGGTATGACGGCCGGCGATCGGGCCCTTGTAGGGCGCATAGCCGTGGAACACCCGGTTCATCAGGCCGGTGCCGCGCGTATCGGTGAGAAACTCGCCGTGATAGCCGATCAGGCCGCGCGACGGCGCGATGAAGGTGACGCGGGTCTTGCCACCGCCGGACGGGCGCATGTCGCTCATCTCGCCGCGGCGGTTGGAGATTTTCTCCACGACGATGCCGGTGAACTCGTCATCGACGTCGACCTGCACCTCCTCCATCGGCTCGAGGCGCTGGCCGGTGGTCGGGTCGCTCTTGAAGATGACGCGCGGACGGCTGATCGACAACTCGAAACCTTCGCGGCGCATCGTTTCGACCAGCACGCCAAGCTGCAGTTCGCCGCGCCCGGCGACCTCGTAGGCCTCTCCGCCTTCGGTCTCGCGCACGCGGATGGCGACGTTGCCCTCCGCTTCGCGGAACAGGCGGTCGCGGATCATGCGGCTGGTGACCTTCGTGCCTTCACGCCCGGCTAACGGCGAATCGTTGACCGAGAAGGTCATCGCCAGAGTGGGAGGATCGATAGGCGTCGAAGGCAGCGCTTCGCCCACACTCGGGTCGGCAATGGTGTCGGCCACCGTGGTCTTGGTCAGGCCGGCGATGGCGATGATGTCGCCGGCCTCGGCTTGCTCGATGGGCAGGCGCTCGAGGCCGCGGAAGGCGAGCAGCTTGGTGAGCCGCGCCTCCTCCAGCACCTGGCCGTCGCGGCCCAGTGCCCGCACCGGCATGTTCACCTTGGCGACGCCGCTGTGAATGCGCCCGGTGAGAATGCGGCCGAGATAGGAATCGTATTCGAGCGTGGTGACCAGCACCGAGAAGGGCGCCTCGAGATTGCGCTGGGGCGGCGGCACGTAGTCGACGATCAGCTTGAACAGGGGGCCGAGATCGTTCCGCGGCGCTTCCAGGCTCTCCGCCGCCCAGCCGTTGCGGCCCGAGGCGAAGAGTGTGGGAAAATCGAGCTGCTCCTCCGTCGCCCCGAGGGCGGCAAAGAGATCGAACATGGCGCTGTGCACTTCGTGCGGGC
>VGEI01000472.1 GCA_016869415.1 Alphaproteobacteria bacterium | reverse complement strand
GCGCGAGCGCCCGAGCTACTGCACGACTGCGGCATCGCCGGCAAGCGCCTCGCCGTGATCAGCGACCCGGATACACAGCGCGTGCTGGGAGCCCGTGTCGAAGTGGCGCTAGCCAGCAGCGGCGCGCGCATCGACCGCGTCGTGCTCGAGCGCAACCCGCATCCCGACGAGGAGACGGTCACGCGCGTGCGGGAGGCTGCCTCCGCCAGCGAGGCGCTTGTGGCCGTAGGGGCGGGCACGATCAACGACATCGCCAAGATGGCAGCCTTCCAGCTGGGCAAGCCCTACGCCGTGTTCGGCACCGCCCCGTCGATGAACGGCTACACCTCGCCCACCGCGGCGATCACCGTCCATGGCCACAAGAAGTCGCTCGCCGCCGCCGCGGCTGCCGGCGTCTTTCTCGACATCGGCGTGCTCACCGCCGCACCGCCGCGCATGATCCGCGCCGGGCTGGGTGACAGCCTGTGCCGTTGCACGGCGCAGGCTGACTGGCTGCTGGCCCATCTGCTGCGCGGCGACGCCTATCGCGAGGCGCCCTTCGCACTGCTCAAGGAGGACGAGGAGCCGCTGCTCGCGGCCCCCGAAGCGTTGATGGCCGGCGACCGCTCGGCCATGGAACGGCTCGCCCGCACCCTCGTGCTCTCCGGCTTCGGCATGGCGGTCTGCGGCAGCAGCAAGCCGGCAAGCCAGGGCGAGCATCTGATCAGCCACTACGCCGACATGCTGGCCAGCCCGCAATGGCAGGAGAACCTGCACGGCGAGCAGATTGCCGTCACGACCCTGACCATGGCGCGGCTGCAGCAGCGCGCCCTTACCGAATACGCACCGCAGCTGCGGCCGGCAACGGTGAGCGAAGGCGAAGTCCGTGCCCATTTCGGGCCGGAGCTGGGCGAAATCTGTTGGGCGGAGTTCAGCCGCAAGCAGCCCGACGCGGCAGCCCGCGAGATCATCAACGCACGGCTGGCAGCGGCCTGGCCGGTGATCCGCGACCGTGTCGCGGCGGTGACGCGGCCGGCTCAGCAGCTGCACGACATTCTGCGCCGCACCGGGGCGCCGACCGCGCCAGCCGATCTCGGCTGGCCAGCGAGCTTCTATCGCGACGCTGTTCTAAATGCGCGCGAGATCCGCGACCGCTGGACCTTCCTCGACTTCGCCGCCGATATCGGCTCGCTGCACGAAGCCGCCGCGGCCTGAGTACGGTTTATCGCCGTTAGATCCTGACGTAAGGTCGTCCGTGGCCAAGCCTACCCGAGTCCCGGCTGAAGAGCGGCACGCGCGCATCCTGCGCGACCTCAAGATCAACCCGGCGCTGCGCGTGTCGCACCTGGCCAAGGCCTTCGGCGTCACCACGGAGACCATCCGGCGCGATCTCGATGCGCTCAGCGCGGATGGACGGCTCGCCCGCACCTACGGCGGTGCCGCTGCGGCCCTGGGCAGGCGCGAACCTGCTTTCCACGAACGCCAACATCGCCATGTCGAGGAGCGCAGCCGCATCGGCGCACGCGCCGGTTCCCTGATCAAGCCCGGTGCCGTCCTGATGGTCGATTCCGGCTCAACCACCCTGCATTTCGCGCGCTACATCACCTCGCATTCCAACGATCTGACCGTCGTCACCAATTCGCCAGCCGTTGCCGCCACCGTGGCCGTGAACGGGACCATGAAGGTTCTGCTTTGCCCCGGCGAGTACGACTCGCGCGAAGGCGGCGTGTTCGGTTCCCATGCCACGGAGTTCCTGCGGCAGTTCCGCGCCGACCGCGCTGTTATCGGTGCCAGTGGCCTGACCGTGGACGGACCGACCGAGGCCTTCCATGCCGCCGCGAGCGTCAAGCGCGTCATGATGGCCTGCGCCGGCCGTCAGACCCTACTGGTCGACGCCAGCAAATACGACCTGGACCACGTGGAGGTCATCTGCCCCCTGGACGAGCTCAGCGAGGTCGTGGCGGATCGCAAGCCGCCTCCCCACCTGGCTGAAGCCTTGCGTGACTCCGGGGTGACGTTGTACCTGCCGCGCGACTAGCGGCTACGCCCGTCGTATTTCACGACGCTCAGCGCCGCCGGGTCGACGCTTTCGACACAGCGCACATTGATCGCCACCGTCGCGACGCCCTTGGGATCGGTGCCTTCGCTGAAGGGCGCGATGCCGCAGGCCGGGCAGAACCGATGCCGCAGCTTGTGAGTGTTGAAGGTGTAGGTCGCCATGCCGGTTTCCGAGGTCAGCAGCTTGAACTGCGCCCGCGGCACGAACCACAGCAGCCCACCGCGCTTCTGGCACATCGAGCAGTTGCAGTCGATCACCTGACCGATCGTGCCCTCGACCTCGAACTTGATCCGCCCGCAATGGCAGCCACCCTGGTGCGTCATGGCATCACGTCAGATGAGCACTGGCGATGTAGCTCGCACTCTGCATCTCGTGCAGGCGCGAGGCGGTGCGCTTGAACTCCTTGGCGTGATCGCCGTCGGTGCACAGCTCGTCGGGCTTGGCCGCAGCCGAGCAGATCAGGTTGACCCGGTGCTCGTAGAGCTCGTCGATCAGGGTGACGAAGCGCCTGGTCACGTCGCGCATCGCCGGCGTCAGACTGGGGATGCCGTCGAGCACCAGGGTGTGAAACTGGGTAGCGATGGCGGCATAGTCGGCAGGCCCAAGTGCCTTCTCGCACAGCTCGGCGAACGTCGCCATGGCGGCGCGGTTGGCGGCGCGGGGAATCTTCAGCGTCCTCCCCAAGACCAGAATGCCCTCGGGCGCTGGTGTCTCGTCACCGGCAAGGTCAGCGAAGGCGCGCTCAAGTTCGGCGCTCGCCGCCGGCCCCGGCGGCACATGATAGACGGTCATCCCAGCGGTGCGGCCGAGCCGGTAGTCGGTCTCCGATTCGAGCTCCACCAGATCCATCTTCTTCTTGAGGATCTCGATGGCCGGCAGGAACAATTCACGCTGCAGGCCGCCCTTGTAGAGATCGGTGGGTGCGGTGTTCGAGGTGGCGACG
>VGEI01000471.1 GCA_016869415.1 Alphaproteobacteria bacterium | reverse complement strand
AGGGGCCTCACACCCATTATCCCGGCCGCTCAGCACCGGCGGGGCCGTAGCTCAGATGGGAGAGCGCCTCGTTCGCAATGAGGAGGTCAGGGGTTCGATTCCCCTCGGCTCCACCATCCGCCGGTAATCCAATCAGTTAGAGAGCGCCGACCCACGACTGCTACACGCAGTTGCTACACGGGTGCGGCCATGTCTCGGGCCTCGCACCTAGACGAGACTCATCTCCAGCAGCTTGAGACGAGTCGTCACACCTCTTGCGATGGACTCGGCGACCTGATCCGGGAACCCACCGCGTAGTTTTGCCAAGGTGTCTTTGAGTGCCTTCGGCGCGGCTTGTGCGATCTCGCCGAAGACTTCTTCGACGGTCGCTGCGGGAATGCCGCAAGCAGCGGCGGTCTGCTCAAAGTGTCGTGGGGCGACGCTGTCGACCACGTAGTGTCGTTTGTCGCCGACGGCCATGGCCAGCTTCATCCTGTTGTGCCGGACTTGCCCGGCATCGACGTTCGGCTGCGCCGACATGATGTCGTAGAGAGGCGTCAGCCGGAACCGGCCAGCGGGATAGAGGTGCAGGCTGAAGTTTTTGGCGTGGCCGTCGGTGGCCCCGAGCAGCCAGAAGGCGACCTGTGCCTTGAGCAGCGTTCTGCGGTCGGCCGAAGCGTCGTCGCTTCCTTTCAGCAGCTCGGCGATGTCGCGAATGCCGGGGCCACCGTCCGGCTCGTACTTTCTGCTCGGCGGGACGGACAGCGCCTGGCAGCAATCCTCCTGCGGCAGGCGCAGCAGTCTTCCGCCCTTGTCGGTCCAGCGCCGGTCGAAACGTTCCACGACCAGCACGCGCTGGCCGTCGAATGACGCTATCTCCGTCGCTGCACTGGGCAGGCCGAGCGCCTCGGCCAGCCGCAGGCAAAGGTGTTCGTTTTCGACGCTGAATGACAGGTCAATGCCGTTGGGCAGCTTGCCGATGGCCGGCTTCAGGATATGGGTTGTCGCCGTCGTACCGTGGGGTATGTACCAGCGTCCTTTCCAGCGGAGCAGGGCGGTCTTCTCCTGCGCTCCGGCGATGGAGATGCGGAACTCGTCACTGTCGATGCCGAGCGGGGCGCGGGCGAGGTTGCGCAGGATGTTCGCGACTTCATCATCCGTGATCGCCCGCCCCTCGATCTTCCCGGCAGGAGCCGGTTCATTGCCGTCCGGCAGAAACTGCAAGGCCCCGACGCAGTCACGGCCTATGGCAGACAGCAGGCTAAAGGCGTCCTGACCCGCAGCACCAACGCGCTCGGCCAGTTGCCGGCGTATCAGGTCGCTGTCCGGCAGCAGATTGTCGAAGACCGCGAAGACCCTGTCACCGATAAAGCGGTCTTCCCGCAGCGGCAGCGAAAGCGAGACGGGAATGGCATGTTCCCAGGCCAGCCATGCCGGGTCGTAGCGGAAGTCGATGGCGCCGCTGGTTTCACGCCGCAGACTGCCGACGAGGCGGCTGTTCAGATAGACGTTAAGCGGGATGCGGGCTCGCCGTCGCGCCATCAGAACGCGGCCTCAATATCGCTGGCCGAGGCTTTGGTGCGGGGCCGGATGAGCAGTTCAAGCTCCAACGTCGCCAGGACATCGAGCAGGGTGCGAAGCTCGGTACCCGGCTCCCCCGTCTCCAGGTCGGAGATAGTGGCCTGCCGGAGCTTGGCCTTGTTGCCGAGGTCCGTCTGGGTCAGGTGCAGGGCTTTGCGGCGGCGGCGGATAGCCTCGCCGATCTGCGTGGGGGTGCGAGCGATCTGGCTGTTCATGGGGGACCGTCCAAGGTTTTCAGAAATATACGCTAAGACGTATAAATTGTCTATATACGCGATAGCGTATAAATGCCCTGTATACGCTTTAGCGTATAGAGCCTGTCGTGCCGGCGGGCAGCCTGGGGGCGTGGCAGATTGTTCCTGCTACGCCGGACTGCTACACATGCGTGTAGCAGTTCGAGTCGGCGGTTCTCTAACTGATTGGCCCCAAAGGGTTTACTAGGATGGTGTCGTCTCCCCTCGGCTCCACCATCCGCCGGGCTCCAAGTTTTCCCGACAGTCAGCGATGATCGGCAGCGACGGCAAGCCCCTCTCCAAGGATCAGGTCCGCGCGGCGCTTGAGGTCTACAACAGCGACCGCCGCGGCTCGAAGGAGTTCGCCCAACTGCCGCGCGCCCTGGTCATCGTTCTCGACAACCTCGCCATCGGCAAGACGACCTACGTCAAGGCGGCCGACGGCCAGATGCAGCTGAGCCGCCGCAAGGACAAGACCGTCGCCGCCGGTTGAACGCCGCTCTCAAGCCACCAGAGTCAGCCGGGTCGGAAACGGAACGTTGCCGGCATGTCCCCTCCCGGGGGCAGGCCGTGCCCCTAAAGGGCGGCCGTGGAGTGGCCAGCGGCAACCCGGGAAACCTTGGGCCAATTGCGGTAAACTCCGCGGCGGCCGTATAATGTTTCCCTGTGACTGAAGTCACTGACCGGTCGCCGGTCTAGGTTATGCTCGAACCTACGGAGGCCCATCACGGGCTGGAGATCGACAATGCGTGTGATCTTGGGGGTTGCGGCCTTGGCCGCGCTGTGGATTGGCACCGCTGCGGCGCAGGCACCGGTGGCGGTGGTCGAGGACGTGACAGGCAACCCTGCCGGCGTCGAGTTCATGGACTATGTGCCGGCTGGCAAGGTCATCCGCCTGGGCCCGAAGGACGCGGTAGTCCTCGGCTATATGAAGTCCTGCTGGCGCGAGACCATCGCAGGCGGCACGGTGACGGTTGGCGAGGAGCAGAGTACGGTGGCCGATGGCGGCCGCGTCCAGCGCGAGAAGGTTGGCTGCGATACTAAGATGCAGATGACCCAGGCACAGGCGAGCAAGAGCGGCGCCATGGTCTTTCGCGCTCCGCCAAGGCCGGGCGCTGCACCGGGGGCGCCGCCAGCGGCGCAGCTCACGCTCTACGGCCTGTCGCCGGTGGTCGAGGTCAAGGGTGGCGGC
>VGEI01000470.1 GCA_016869415.1 Alphaproteobacteria bacterium | reverse complement strand
GCCGCCGCGGCGGCGCCGGAAGGCGGCTATTCGCTGCTCTATATCGAGGACAATCCCGCCAGTCTGCGGCTCGTCGAGCACCTCGTCGGCACCCTGCCGGAGGTGACCATGCTGTCGGCGCCACGGCCGCAGCTCGGCCTCGAACTGGCCGTCGCCCACCGCCCGCGGGTGATCATCGTCGACATCAACCTGCCGGAGATGAACGGCTTCGAGGTTCTGCGGCGCCTGCAGGCGATGCCGGAGACCCGCGGCATCCCCGTGCTCGCGCTCTCGGCGGCCGCCATGCCGGCGGACGTCAAGGCGGGCCTGGCGGCCGGGTTCTTCGCCTACCTGACCAAGCCGCTCGAGGTGAGCGAGTTTGTGGCCAATGTCGAGGCGGCGCTGAGCGCCGCGCCGAGCGTGCGGTCGCGCAACGGCACCTCAGATTAACAAGCTGTAATGTCAGCTTGTTTGACCGGCAGCGGGGCTTACGTTAAAGGGGCTGCAAGATCCGTTCGAAGGGAGAGGCGTTCATGACACGCAAACCGGTTCTCTGGCTGGCCTGCGCTCTGGCCGTGGTCCTGGCACTGGCACCGGCGTTGGCCGAGGCCCGCGCCGGCAGCAACTCGAGCAGCGGCAGCCGCGGCTCGCGCACCCAGCAGGCCGTGCCCTCGACGCCGACTGCACCCCAGGCCAAGCCGATGGAGCGCTCGGCCACAGCACCCGCCCCCACCCAGCAGCGCGCGGCAACCCCCGCCGCCGCCCCCCAACAACAGCAGGGCTTCCTGCAGCGGAATCCCTTCATGGCCGGCATGTTGGGAGGCCTGATTGGTGTCGGCCTTGGCGGCCTGCTCTTCGGCAGCGGCCTGTTCGGCGAGGGGCTGCAGGGCTTCGCCGGCTTCCTCGGCCTGCTGCTGCAGGGCGCCCTGATCGCCGGTCTGGTCTATCTGGCCGTCGCCTGGTTCCGCCGGCGCCAAGCGGGCAACGAGGCACCGCGTCCGGCCTATGCCTATGCCGGCGCGACGCCGAACGAGGCGCCGGCCAATACGACGGGGACCGGCACCCTGGAGCGCCGCGCCCTCACCGATGTCCAGCCGCTCGACATCGCCACCGGCCGCGCCGGCGCTGCCCCCGCGGGCGGGCCGCGCAGCGACGAGCTCGGCCTCGGCGAGAAGGACTACAGCGCCTTCGAGCAGCTGCTCATCGGCGTCCAGGCGGCGTGGAGCGAGGGCGATCTGGCCAAGCTGCGTACCCATTTGACACCCGAGATGCTCTCCTACTTCTCGGAGCAGCTCTCGGCCAACGCCAGTGCCGGCATCGCCAACCGTGTCGAGGATGTGCTCTTCGACAACGGCGACCTCGCCGAATCCTGGCGCGAGGGCGCCATGGAGTACGCCACGGTCGCCATGCGCTGGAAGGCGCGGGACTACACCACGCGCCTCGACACCGGCGCTGTGGTCGAGGGCGATCCCACGCGGACGGTCGAGCAGACCGAGGTCTGGACCTTCCTGCGCAACGGACCGGAGGGCCGCTGGCTGCTCTCGGCGATTCAGCAAGTCTGAAAGCGCGAACGCAGTTCGCGCCAGTGCGGCGAAAGCTAATGCGGAGCATTAGCGGCAGCCGCCGCTAGAGAAGACGACGACGGGCGGGCCGCAAGGCCCGCCCTTTTGCTTTGCAGGTTTTCTAAAGTCAGAATTCAGAATTAATGCCGTGCGGCAGTGCGGCCGGCGTGCGATTGACCGCTGCCGATGCTCGCCGTTGCCACGACTTCCGCTCCCGTCGAGAGGACCGACCCTACCACCGGCGCGCAGCGGCTTCTGGCCGCGGCGATCCACGGCGAGTTCGCCGGCCGCATCGCGCTGACCTCGTCCTTCGGCATTGAGGCGGCGGTGCTCCTGCATCTGGTGGCTGATATCGAGCCGGCCCTGCCGGTGCTCTTCCTCGATACGGGCAAGCTCTTCGGCGAGACGCTGCGCCATCGCGACCGGCTGGTGCGCCGGCTGGGCTTGCGCGACGTACGCACGATCACGCCCGACAGCGCGGCGCTGGCCGCCGCCGATCCCCAGGGCACGCTGTGGCGCAGCGACCCCGGGCGCTGCTGCGCGCTGCGCAAGGTCGAGCCGCTGTCCCGCGCTCTCTCCGGCTTCGACGCCTGGATCAACGGCCGCCGCCGCGCCCACGGCCACGCCCGCACCGCGCTGGCGGTGCGCGAGACGGTCGACGGTCGCGTCAAGCTCAACCCGCTGGCGGCGTGGAGCGATGCCGATATCGACGGCTACATGGCGCGCCACGACCTGCCGCGCCATGAGTTGGCCGGGGACGGTTTCCTTTCCGTCGGCTGCCAGCCCTGCTCCGAGCGCGCCCGGCCGGGTGACGGCACGCGCGACGGCCGCTGGCGCGGGCAGGGGCGGACCGAATGCGGCATCCATCTGCCGCAACGCACCGCGACCGCGCATCGCTGAACGGTCTTCGATGACAGAGATGAAGCCGTCGCGCCGCGGTGCCCGTCGGTTTACCTCCTTCTGCAGGAGCCCGCTATCGGCCGCACTATGTCCCCCGCGGCTTCGCCCGCCGGGTCGGTGCCGCCTGCAGCGGGTCATCGGGCCAGTAGTGCTTGGGGTACTGGCCGCGCAGGTCGCGGCGCACCTCTTTGTAGGAACCGGCCCAGAAGCCGGCCAGATCCTTCGTCACCTGCACCGGCCTATGGGCGGGTGAGAGCAGGTGGAGGAGGAGGGGCACACGGCCGCCGGCGATCGCCGGTGTCTGGGCGAGGCCGAACATCTCCTGCAGCCGCACCGCCAGCACCGGCGTTTCGCTCGCATAGTCGATGGGGATGCGTGAGCCGGTTGGCACGGTGACGTGGGTCGGCGCCTCCCGTTCGAGGCGCTTCTGCTGCTCCCACGACAGGCGCGAGCGCAGGGCGACGAGCAGATCGAGCCGCTCAAGGTGCGCACGTCTGGTGATGCCGCTGAGATAGGGCCCGAGCCAGCCGTCGAGCGTCGCCAGCAGCGCTGTGT
>VGEI01000469.1 GCA_016869415.1 Alphaproteobacteria bacterium | reverse complement strand
CATCGAGGCTCCGGGATGCTACGTTTGGGATGCGCGTTTTGCGGTAACGATGCGTGGCCGGGTGCACACGGGCATGCGTTTGGCGGCGCTTGGAGAGGCGGGCTGGGTGCGTTTGCTCGCTGCCGATAAGTCCCTGAAGAACTTGGCTATTCCTGCGGCGGTTGGCGTGACGCTACCAACCTTGTCAGACCTTGACGGCGTGCTGGAGGTCCACCACCTCTTATATAGACGGAAAGGCGCCGATCCTGATAGCGTCAGGGTGGTATCCGCCGTTTTTCGCCCGCGGCAGAGGCTTTGCGAGGCGGGATTCGCGGCTTTTGAACTGTCGCCGCCTTCGTGGGGAGACACGCGGTTGACGGCAGCAGACGACAGCCCCCCTGAACCCTGGCGGTCTTGAGAGGCGTATCTCGGTGAACAATTTCGGCAAGAATCTGGCCCTGTGGGTGATCATCGGCTTGCTGCTGATTGCCCTGTTCAACCTGTTCCAGGGATCCAGCCCACGCGGGCCGCATACGCCGCTGCCCTACTCGGAATTCCTCAACGCTGTCGACAACAACAGGGTGAACGACGTTACCATCCAGGGCGCCACCATCCGCGGCCATTTCAATGGCGACGGGCGCGCCTTCTCGACCTATGCGCCCAACGACCCGACCTTGGTCACCCGCTTGACCGAGCGCAACGTGCGCTTCAGCGCCGCCCCGGTCGAGGAGGCGATGCATCCGCTGCTCTCCATTCTCGCCTCGTGGTTCCCATTCCTGGTGCTGATCGGCGTGTGGATCTTCTTCATGCGCCAGATGCAGTCGGGTGGCGGCCGGGCCATGGGCTTCGGCAAGTCGCGTGCTCGCCTGCTGACTGAGAAAGTCGGCCGCGTCACCTTCGACGACGTTGCCGGCATCGACGAGGCCAAGGGTGAACTCGAGGAGGTCGTTGAGTTCCTGCGCGATCCGCAGAAATTCCAGCGCCTCGGGGGCAAGATCCCGAAGGGCGTGCTGCTGGTCGGTCCGCCGGGCACAGGCAAGACCCTGCTCGCCCGTGCCATCGCCGGCGAGGCCAATGTGCCGTTCTTCACCATCTCAGGCTCCGACTTCGTCGAGATGTTCGTCGGCGTCGGCGCCTCGCGCGTGCGCGACATGTTCGAGCAGGGTAAGAAGAACGCGCCCTGCATCATTTTCATTGATGAAATCGACGCGGTCGGCCGCCACCGCGGTGCCGGACTCGGCGGCGGCAACGACGAGCGCGAGCAGACCCTCAACCAGCTGCTGGTCGAGATGGACGGTTTCGAGGCGAACGAGGGCGTCATCCTCATCGCCGCGACCAACCGGCCGGACGTGCTCGATCCCGCACTGCTGCGCCCGGGCCGTTTCGACCGCCAGGTCGTGGTCCCCAATCCGGACGTTGCTGGCCGCGAGAAGATTCTCAAGGTGCATCTGCGCAAGGTGCCGCTGGCACCGGATGTCGATGCCAAGGTCATTGCCCGCGGTACGCCCGGCTTCTCGGGTGCCGATCTAGCCAACCTGGTCAACGAGGCGGCGCTGCTTGCCGCGCGGCGCGGCAAGCGCATGGTCACCATGGCCGAGCTGGAGGATGCCAAGGACAAGGTCATGATGGGTGCGGAGCGCCGCTCCATGGTGATGACCGAAAAGGAGAAGGAGTTGACCGCCTATCACGAGGCCGGCCACGCCCTGGTCAACATCAACGTCCCGCAGGCCGATCCGCTGCACAAGGTGACGATCATCCCGCGCGGCCGTGCGCTGGGCGTCACTATGAGCCTGCCGGAGCGCGACAAGTACAGCCTGAGCAAGGTCGAGCTGACCTCCAAGATCGCCATGATGTTCGGCGGCCGCGTGGCCGAGGAACTGGTCTTCGGGCCGGAGAACGTCACCACTGGCGCTTCGAACGACATCCAGCAGGCCACGGGCCTGGCGCGGCGCATGGTGGCCGAGTTCGGTATGAGCGAGAAGCTCGGCCGTGTGCGCTATAACGCCAATGAGCAGGAGATCTTCCTGGGCCACTCGGTGACCCAGACGCAGAACGTCTCCGAGGCCACCGCGCAGCTGATCGACGAGGAGATCCGCCGCTTGGTTGAGGCCGGGGAGGTGACTGCCCGCCGCGTCCTGACCGAGAAGATCGGCGACCTGCATGCCATTGCCAAGGCGCTGCTCGAGTACGAGACGCTGTCGGGGGACGAAGTCAAAGCGCTGCTGCGCGGCGAGCCGATCGTGCGGCCGGAGATCGACGAGCCGCCGAAGCCGACCGGCCGGCGCGGCTCGGTGCCCTCCACCGGTGCCGGCAAGGACCGGCCTGAAGGCGGCCTGCGGCCGGAGCCCCAGCCGGGCTCTTGAGAATAGCCGGCGCCTGACCACCGGGCCCGATGGCGGGCTTGTCCAACACCGGCGATAACGCCACCCCGGCGCCTGCGGCCGGGGTGTTGCGTTTTGCCGGGCTGGCTCTCGACCGACCGCGGGTCATGGGCATCGTCAATGTCACGCCCGACAGTTTCTCCGACGGCGGCCTTTACGGCGAGGCGGATGCCGCAATCGCGCATGGCCGCCGGCTCCTGGAGGAAGGGGCGGACATCCTCGATATCGGCGGCGAGAGCACGCGGCCCGGTGCCGCTCCTCTCGCGCCGGAGGTCGAGATGGCGCGTGTCCTCCCCGTGATCCGTACTCTCGCCGCAGACGGTGCGCTGGTCTCGGTCGACACACGCCACGCCGCAGTCATGCGCGCGGCGGTCGAGGCCGGGGCTCGCATCATCAACGACGTTACGGCCCTGACCGGCGATGCCGGCAGCCTTGCGGCGGTCTGCGACAGCGGCGCTTCCGTCGTGTTGATGCACATGCTGGGCGATCCCCAGACCATGCAGGTCAACCCGACCTATGTCGATGTCGTCCGTGACGTGTCGGCCTATCTGGGCGAGCGGGTGCGGGCCTGCCGGGCCGGCGGCATCGGACCGGAGCAGATCGCCGTCGATCCCGGTATCGGCTTCGGCAAGACGGTC
>VGEI01000468.1 GCA_016869415.1 Alphaproteobacteria bacterium | reverse complement strand
CGGATCTCGTCGACATCGCAGGCTTCTTCCGCAAGGGTGCAGGTGACTTCTGGATGGCACTTGCCGGGCGGACACCGGTAGGCACGATCGGGCTGCTGGATATCGGCGAGGGGCGGGGGTGCTTGCGCAAGATGTTCGTACACGCTACCTGGCGCGGCCGCGAGAAGGGGCTGGCGCAGGAGCTGCTCGACACACTGCTCCGGCACGCGGCGAACCATGGCATCGGCGAGATCCTGCTAGGCACGATCGATAAGTTCGTCGCGGCGCAGCGCTTCTATCGGCGTAACGGATTCGTTGAGATTCCGGAGAGCGAGCTGCCGGCGGCCTTTCCTCGCATGCACGTGGACACCAATTTCTTCCGACGACGCGGGCCCGCGGCGGCCGTCTAAGTGATCCTGCCTGGGCGGTTTGTTTTTTTCCCTCTTTCGGAAGTAAGGTCCCTGTCATGAACGCGAATCAATCGAACAAGATCCGGGCCGGCATCCTCGGCGCCTCCGGGTACACCGGTGCCGAGCTCATTCGGCTCCTGTCGCAGCACCCGCACATCGAGATGAAGCTGCTGACCGGCGACCGCGCCGCCGGTAAGCCCCTCGGTACCGTGTTCCCACACCTGGCGCACCTCAAGGTGCCGACCCTGATGAAGATCGACGACGCCGATTTCAGCAGCCTCGACGTCGTCTTCTGCGCCCTGCCGCACGGCACGACACAGGAGGTCATCGCCAGGCTGCCGCGGCATCTCAAGATCGTCGATCTGTCGGCCGATTTCCGGCTCTACGATCTCGATGCTTACGCCAAGTGGTACGGTCACGCGCACAAAGCGCCGGAGCTACAGAAAGAAGCCGTCTACGGCCTGACAGAGATCGAGCGCAAGGCGGTCAAGGGCGCGCGGCTGGTGGCCAATCCCGGTTGTTACCCGACCTCGGCACAGCTGCCGCTGATCCCGCTGATCGAGGCCAAGCAGATCGACCTCGACGACATCATCATCGATTCCAAGTCAGGCATGACCGGTGCCGGGCGTGCGGCCAAGGAGGAGATGCTGTTCAGCGAGGTCTCGGAAGGCATCCACGCCTATGGCGTGGCCAAGCACCGGCATGCGCCCGAGATCGAGCAGGGCCTGTCGAAGGCGGCCGGTCGGCCGATCGTGGTCAACTTCACGCCGCATCTGATGCCGATGAACCGGGGCATCCTGTCGTCGATCTACGTGCGCTTCGCCAACGGAGCCACCGCGGCCGACCTGCGGGCGACGCTGGAGCGGAAGTATGCTGGCGAGGCTTTCGTGCGGGTGGTGCCGGAGGGCGTGTCGCCGGCGACGCGGCACGTGCGCGGTTCCAACCACGTGCTGATCGGAGTATTCGCCGACCGGGTGCCGGGAAGGGCCATCCTGCTCTGTGTCGAGGACAACCTCGTCAAGGGAGCGTCGGGGCAGGCGATCCAGAACATGAACTTGATGACCGGCCTGCCCGAGACGACCGGCCTGGCACAGGAGGCGCTGTTTCCCTGATGCCGCTGGAGCTCTGGCTGGCCTTCGTCGCCGCCTCGGCTATCGTCCTGCTGATACCCGGGCCGACGGTGCTGCTCGTCGTTTCCTATGCTCTGGGGCAGGGACGACGTTCAGCTATGGCCACGGTGGCTGGCGTGGCCTTGGGCGATCTGACGTCGGTGACGCTGGCCATGCTCGGCCTGGGTGCCTTGCTGGCGGCTTCGGCGGAGCTGTTCACTGCGCTGCGCTGGGCCGGGGCTGCGTACCTCATCTATCTCGGCATCGAGTTGTGGTGTGCCCCGGTAGCTTCCGCCGAAATGCAGGACGAGAGCGAGACGCGCCATTCCCGCATGTTGGGCCATGCCTATCTCGTGACGGCGTTGAATCCCAAGGCGACGATCTTTTTCGTCGCCTTCCTGCCGCAATTCCTCGATCCACACGCTCCGGCGCTCGGGCAGATGGCGGTTCTCGGGGCGACCTTCGTGGTGATGGCGGGAATCAACGCGCTGGGCTTTGCGCTTCTGGCCTCGGCGGCGCGCGGTGCGATCCGCAGTGTGGGCGTGCAGCGCACGGTCAACCGTGTTGGCGGCTCGCTGCTGATCGGTTCGGGGCTCTTGGCGCTCGGCTGGAAGCGGGCGACTGTCTGACGGCTATTCGGCCCGCCACGTATCGGGCGCAGCTGCGGCACGCGCCGAAAGCTGCTGGCGCTGCTCTTCCAGCTCCTGGGGGAGCCGCCTGCCGAAACGGGAGAACAGCTCCTTCTGGTCCTCGGCCTCGCGCCGGGCCTCCTCGCGATCGATGTCGGTGACGGCGTGGAAGGCGTCGCGGTCGAATTTCAGCCCGCTCCAATTGATGTCCTGGTAGCGCGGCATGTGGCCGAACGGGCTCCGCACCGCCTCGGCCGTGCCGCGCACGCGGCCGACGATCCACTGCAGGACGCGCATGTTCTCGCCGAAGCCCGGCCAGAGGAAACCGCCCTTATCGTCCTTGCGGAACCAGTTGACCCGGAAGATCGGCGGCGCCTTGGCGAGAGTCGGGCCGATCTTCAGCCAGTGCGCCCAGTAGTCCGCCATGTTGTAGCCGCAGAAGGGCAGCATGGCCATCGGGTCGCGGCGGATCGCCGCCTGGTTGACCGCCGCAGCCGTCGCCTCGGAGCCGAGCGTAGCGCCCATGTAGACGCCATGCGCCCAGTCGAAGCTCTGGAAGACGAGCGGGAAGGTCTTGGACAGCCGCCCGCCGAAGACGAAGGCCGAGATCGGCACGCCGGCGGGATCGTCCCAGCGCGGATCCGCACGCGGGCACTGGTCGGTGGGTACGGTGAAGCGCGCATTGGGGTGCGCCGCTCTCTCCTTGCTCTCCGGCGTCCAGTCGCGACCGCGCCAGTCGATGGCGTGCCGGGGCGGCGGGCCGTCCATGCCCTCCCACCAGACATCGCCGTCGTCGGTCAGCGCCACGTTGGTGAAGATGGTGTTCTTCTCCAGCATCTTCATGGCGTTGGGATTGGTCTTGTAGGACGTGC
>VGEI01000467.1 GCA_016869415.1 Alphaproteobacteria bacterium | reverse complement strand
ATGTCGAAAGCGAAGTTTGAGCGGACGAAGCCGCACTGCAACATTGGGACGATCGGGCATGTGGATCACGGGAAGACGTCGCTGACGGCGGCGATCACGAAGATCCTGGCGGAGACGGGCGGGGCCACGTTCATGGCGTACGACCAGATCGACAAGGCGCCTGAGGAGAAGGCGCGCGGCATCACGATCAACACGGCGCACGTCGAGTACGAGACCAAGAACCGGCATTACGCGCACGTGGATTGCCCTGGGCACGCGGACTACGTGAAGAACATGATCACGGGAGCCGCACAGATGGACGGCGCCATTCTGGTGGTTTCGGCGGCCGACGGTCCGATGCCGCAGACGCGCGAGCACATCCTTCTGGCTCGCCAGGTCGGCGTTCCGGCGCTGGTGGTGTTTTTGAACAAGTGCGACATGGTTGAGGACGCGGAGCTTCTCGACCTGGTTGAGCTTGAGGTTCGCGAGCTTCTGTCGAAGTACGAGTTTCCGGGGGACAAGATCCCGATCGTGCGGGGCTCGGCGCTGATGGCGCTGGAGGGCAAGGACGAGAAGCTGGGCAAGGCGGCGATCCTGGAGCTGATGAAGGCGGTGGACGAGAACATCCCGCAGCCGACGCGTCCGAAGGACAAGCCGTTCCTGATGCCGATCGAGGACGTGTTCACGATTTCGGGCCGCGGCACGGTTGTGACGGGCCGGGTGGAGCGCGGGATCATCAAGGTGAACGACGAGGTCGAGATCGTCGGCATCAAGGCGACGACCAAGACGGTGGTCACGGGTGTGGAGATGTTCCGCAAGCTGCTGGACAGCGGCGAGGCGGGGGACAACATCGGCGCGTTGCTGCGCGGCACGAAGCGCGAGGAGGTTGAGCGCGGCCAGGTTCTGGCGGCGCCGGGCTCGATCACGCCGCACACCAAGTTCAAGGCCGAGGCCTATATTCTGACGAAGGAGGAGGGCGGGCGGCACACGCCGTTCTTCTCGAACTACCGGCCGCAGTTCTACTTCCGCACGACGGACGTGACGGGCCAGGTTGTTCTGCCGGCGGGGACGGAGATGGTGATGCCGGGCGACAACATCGCCATGGAGGTTCACCTGATCGCGCCCATCGCCATGGACGAGGGCCTGCGCTTCGCCATCCGCGAGGGCGGCAGAACCGTCGGCGCAGGCGTCGTCGCCAAAATCATAGAGTAGGAGCGGAATTAGGAGTGTAGCTCAATTGGTAGAGCACCGGTCTCCAAAACCGGGGGTTGGGGGTTCGAGCCCCTCCACTCCTGCCAGCCACTCCGGCAGGAGCGATAGAGCCGGCACGTTCACGAGACGATAGACAGAAGACGACAGGACAATGAACGGTACGACCAGCGCAAAGAAGACGAGTATCGGTGATTTCATCCGCGAAGTCCGCCAGGAGACCGCCAAGGTCACTTGGCCGACGCGCAAGGAGACGCTGATCACGACCGCCATGGTCTTTGCCATGTCGATCCTGGCCGCGATCTTCTTCTTCTTTGTCGATCAGATCCTGTCCTTTGGCGTGCGCCTGATCCTCGGGCTGGGAGGCTGACATGGCGGCACGCTGGTACGTTCTCCACGTCTACTCGGGCTTTGAAAAGAAGGTCGCGGGCTCGATCAAGGAGCAGGCTGAGCAGAAGGGTATGGCCCCGCTGTTCGAGCAGGTTCTCGTTCCGACCGACAGCGTCGTCGAGATGCGCAAGGGCAACAAGAAGGTCAACGCCGAGCGCAAATTCTTCCCCGGCTATGTGCTCGCGAAGATGGAGATGACCGACGAGTCCTGGCACCTGGTCAAGAACACGCCGAAGGTCACCGGGTTCCTCGGCGGCCGCGGCCGCCCGACGCCGATCAGTGACGCCGAAGCCGAGCGCCTGCTGAAGCAGATCAAGGAAGGGATCGAGAAGCCGAAGCCCTCGATCACCTACGAGATCGGCGAGCAGGTCCGGGTCATCGACGGGCCGTTCACCTCGTTCAACGGCATGGTCGAGGAAGTCGACGAGGAAAAGACCCGGCTCAAGGTCTCGGTTTCGATCTTCGGCCGGCCGACACCGGTTGAGCTCGAGTATTCGCAGGTGGAGAAGGGTTGATACGCGTTCAGCGCGCGACCGGGGGTGGTGCGGCACCCGGCGCGATCGCTCTGCAACCGCCGCACCGAGGCGCTGTACCGGCGTAAGGCCCAGCCAGGCCCGGCCGGGAGCCGAAAGGAAAAGACATGGCGAAGAAAGTCGTTGGTTTCATCAAATTGCAGGTGCCCGCCGGGCAGGCGAATCCTTCGCCGCCGATCGGCCCGGCGCTCGGTCAACGCGGCCTCAACATCATGGAGTTCTGCAAGCAGTTCAACGCGCAGACCCAGAAGATGGAAGCCGGGATGCCGATTCCGGTGACGATCACCGCCTACGGGGACCGCACCTTCACCTTCAAGATGGCGACGCCGCCGGCGAGCTACTTCCTCAAGAAGGCCGCCAAGCTCGAGAGCGGTTCGAAGACGCCGGGCCGCGAGGTCGCCGGAAAGGTGACGAAGGCACAGATCCGCGAGATCGCGGAGAAGAAGATGGTTGACCTCAACGCCAACGACATCGAGGCGGCGATGCAGATGATCGCCGGCTCAGCCCGCTCGATGGGCCTCCAGGTGGTGGAGTAAGGCCATGGCCAAGATTGGAAAGCGCATCGCCAAGGCCTATGACGGCATCGACCGCATGAAGACCTACTCGGTCGCTGACGCGGTCAAGATGGTGAAGGCCCGCGCCGGCGCCAAGTTCAACGAGACCATCGAGATTTCGATGAATCTCGGCGTCGACCCCCGCCATGCCGATCAGGCGGTGCGCGGCATGGTCAGCCTGCCCTCGGGCACGGGCAAGAACGTGCGTGTCGCCGTGTTCGCCAAGGGCGCCAAGGCGCAGGAGGCTCAGGCCGCCGGTGCCGATATCGTCGGCGCCGAGGATCTGGCCGAGAAGGTCAATGCCGGCGAGATGAATTTCGACCGCGTCATTGCCGCGCCC
>VGEI01000466.1 GCA_016869415.1 Alphaproteobacteria bacterium | reverse complement strand
CGGCCTTCGGGCCATCTGGTCACTCACGGCGGGGTTCGGGCTTGTCAATGCCCATCCCCGGCGTCAATCTTGACCCGAAGAGCTGGTCATCGGGTGGATGTCGGCTAAGAGCAGAGCGCCAGATACGAGGACGAGAGAGATGATCTGGATCGAGATGGCGGTGGTGCTCGTGCTGATGGTCGCCAACGGCTACCTGGCGGCGTCCGAGCTGGCGGTGGTGTCGTCGCGCAAGCCGCGCCTGCAGCGCCTGGCCAATGCCAGCGTGCCCGGCGCCGCCGCGGCCCTGTCGCTGGGCAAGGATTCCGGCCGCTTCCTGTCGACCGTGCAGATCGGCATCACGCTGATCGGCATCCTGGCCGGCGCCTTCAGCGGCGCCACCATCGCCGAGCGCTTCGCCGACTACCTAGAGACGTTCTCGCTGTCGCCCGCGGTCGCCGAAGCCGCCGCCGTGATCCTCGTCGTGGCCGTGGTGACCTATCTGTCGCTGATCGTCGGCGAGCTCATCCCCAAGCAGATCGCGCTGCGCAACCCGGAGCGCATCGCCGCCCGTGTTGCGCGCTCGATGACCCTGCTGTCGCGCATCGCCTCTCCGGTGGTGACGCTGCTCGATGCGTCGTCCCGGCTGGGACTTCGCCTGATGGGCGCGCGGGAGGCATCGAAGCAGACGGTGACGAACGAGGAGATCAGCACCCTGGTCGCCGAGGCGGAAAGTGCGGGCGTGGTTGAGACGGCCGAGCGGAACATGATCACCGGTGTCATGCGGCTCGCCGACCGCTCGGTCCAGGGCATCATGACGCCGCGGCGCGACGTCGACTGGATCGACCTCGACGACAGCGACGACGAGATCCACGCGCGCATCCGCACCAGCCATCATTCGCGGCTGCCGGTCGGGCGCGGCGGCATCGACAGCGTCCTGGGCATCATCGAAGCCAAGGACATGCTGTACGCCTGCATCGACAAGGGCCGCATCCGGGCCCGCGACCACGTCAAGCTCGCACCGGTCGTCCCCGATTCCGCCGGGGCGCTGGAGGTCCTGGCGACGCTGAAGGCCTCGCCGATCCACATGGCGCTGGTGGTCGACGAATACGGCGTGTTCGAAGGCGTGGTGACCACGGCCGACATCCTGGAGGCGATCGCCGGCGGCTTCGTGGGCGACGCCGAGGGCGAGGTGCCCCGGGCCCTGCGGCGGGACGACGGCTCCTGGCTGTTCGACGGCGCGCTGCCGGTCGACCAGATGGCCGACGTGCTGGCCATCACCCTGCCGGGCGAACGCTCGTTTCACACGGTCGCGGGATTCCTGTTGCAGCACCTGCCCCGCCTGCCCACGGCCGGCGAGAGCCTGGTGACCGACGGCTGGCGGTTCGAGATCGTCGACATGGATGGGCGACGGATCGACAAGGTGCTGGCGACGCGGGCGACGACGGATTAGGTGAAAGCGATGCCCGCTTCGCCGGGCGTAGACTCTTTGCAGCGAAAGGCTCGGCCGCTACGATGCCGTTCAGCGTTAGCGAGGGGGCGGGATGATTACCGGCGCGATCAAAAGCCAGATCGACCAGATCTGGAACACCTTCTGGACCGGCGGGATTTCGAACCCGCTGGAGGTGATCGAGCAGATCACTTATCTGCTCTTCATTCGTCGGCTCGATGACCTGCACGCGCTCTCAGAGAGCAGGGCTAACCGGCTGAACAAGCCGATGGAGCGACGGGTCTTCCCGGAGGGTCGGGATGCGAAGGGACGAGCCTACGACGACTATCGCTGGGTCCGCCTCAAAAACCTTCCTCCGGCCGAGATGTTCACAGTCGTTGGTGAGCACATCTTCCCGTTCCTGCGCTCTGACCTTGCCCGACAGCTCGGCGGCGAGGACTCGACCTACGCGCACCATATGAAGGATGCGCGCTTCACCATCCCCACACCGGCGCTGCTTGCGAAGGTAGTGGATATGCTCGACCGCATGCCGATGGAAGACCGCGACACCAAGGGCGATGTGTACGAATACATGCTCGGCAAGATCGCCACCGCGGGCCAGAACGGCCAGTTCCGCACGACGCGCCACATCATCCGGCTGATGGTCGAGCTGGCCGCTCCCCAGCCGACAGACGTTATCTGCGATCCGGCCTGTGGCACGGCGGGATTCCTTGTTGCAGCGGGCGAGCATCTGCGCGAGCGCCATAAGGCGCTGTTCCATGACGCCAAGCTGAACCGGCACTTCCACCACGGCATGTTCCACGGCTTCGACTTTGACAACACGATGCTACGCATCGGCAGCATGAACATGCTGCTGCACGGGGTGGAGAACCCGGATATCCGCTATCGCGATTCGCTGGCCCAGGACCATGCTGCCGAGGACGAGAAATACACACTGGTTCTGGCCAACCCGCCCTTCGCCGGCAGCCTCGACTACGAGAATACCGCCAAGGACCTGCTGCAGATCGTGAAGACTAAGAAGACGGAGCTGCTGTTCCTGGCGCTGTTCCTGCGGCTGCTCAAGCCCGGCGGGCGTGCGGCGGTGATCGTTCCCGACGGCGTGCTGTTCGGCTCCAGCAAGGCGCATAAGGAACTGCGCCGCATATTGGTCGAGGACCAGAAGCTCGACGCAGTGGTGAAGCTGCCCGGCGGCGCGTTCAAGCCCTATACAGGTGTCTCGACCGCGATCCTGCTTTTCACCAAAACCAATTCCGGCGGCACGGATTTTGTCTGGTTCTACGACGTCGAGGCCGACGGCTGGAGCCTCGACGACAAGCGCACGCCGCTGTTGCCAGAGGACAGGCTCGGTCCCCTGCCGCCATCGCCGTTGACCGCCGTCGACCATTCGAAGAACAATCTGCCCGACGTCTTGGCGCGCTGGGCGGAGCGTAATAGCACTGAGCGCGAACGTGTGCGCACCGCGCAGAGTTTCTGCGTTCCCAGGGCCGACATCGCCGCGCAAGGCTACGATCTCTCGCTTAATCGCTACAAGGAAGTCGTGCATGAGGTGGTCGAGCACCGGTCCCCGAAGGAAATCCTCGTCGATC
>VGEI01000465.1 GCA_016869415.1 Alphaproteobacteria bacterium | reverse complement strand
GGACCGGCGGTCGGACCTGATCAACGGCGTGACCCTGGCCGATGCGCGCCGCGTGGCGCGGCGGCTGCTCAACGCGGATCGGCTGCTTACGGTGGTGGTCGGCGAGCCCGTCGGCCTCACCGGTGCTGAAGAAGTGCCGCCCGACGCGATCGCCGGCGATCCTGGCCGTCCGTCCCGCCCGACGCCGCCCGCGGGCGGCGGCTGACGCGGCTGCGGAGGCTGCATGCCGATACGCCGGTTGCCGGAAACCGTCGTCAACCGCATCGCGGCCGGCGAGGTCATCGAGCGTCCGGCCGCCGCCATCAAGGAGCTGGTCGAGAACGCCATCGATGCGGGGACTACCAGGATCGATGTCACTCTGACGGAGGCAGGACGCAGCCTGATCGCGGTCGTCGATGACGGTATGGGCATGACGCCCGACGAGCTGAAGCTGGCGGTCGAGCGGCACGCAACGTCGAAGCTGCCAAACGACGATCTGTTACGCATCGCCACACTTGGGTTTCGTGGCGAGGCGCTACCTTCGATCGGTGCCGTGTCGCGCCTGACCATCACCAGCCGGCCCCGCGACAGCAGCGAAGCTTGGTCGATCGCTGTCGAAGGTGGCGCCGTGACGGCGCCGGTGCCGGCGGCCCATCCGCCGGGCACCCGGGTCGAGGTGCGCGACCTGTTCTACGCCACACCGGCCCGGCTCAAGTTTCTTAAGGGCGATCGGGCGGAGTTGTCGGCGGCGGTCGATGCGGTCGAGCGTCTGGCCATGGCGCATCCGCATATCGCCTTCCACCTGACCGCTGATGGAAAGCCCCAGGTGAGGCTCGCGGCAGCGCCGGGTCTGGTCGGCGATCCGCAGGCGGCACGCCTCGAGCGAGTATCAGCCGTGGTCGGCAAAGAATTCTTCGACAATGCCATCGCCATCTCCGCCGAGCGCGAAGGAATTGCGCTGTCCGGTCATGCAGGACTGCCGACCTATCATCGTGCTACCGCTGCGGCGCAGTATCTTTTCGTCAACGGCCGGCCGGTGCGCGACAAGCTTCTGGCTGGTGCTGTGCGCGGCGCTTACGCCGATTTCCTGGCCCGTGACCGTCACCCGGTCGTGGCGCTCTTCCTCGATGTGCCGCCGGAGCAGGTCGATGTCAACGTTCACCCGGCCAAGGCCGAGGTCCGTTTCCGCGATTCCGGGATGGTGCGCGGGTTGATCGTCGGTAGCCTGCGCCATGCACTTGCCGAAGCCGGCCACCGGGCTTCGACCACCGTGGCCATCGGCGCGCTTGGCGCGTTGCGGCCCGGCAATGGTGGCGCCGTTCCGGCTCCCGCGTTCGCCTACCAGGGTTCCTACGCGCGGCCGTCCTACCCGCGCAGCGGTCTGGCTGAAGCCGCGGTTGCCTACCAGGCGCCGCTCGATGGCGCCATGACGCTCACACCCGCGGCGCGTATCGAGGCGCCTGCTGCCGCGCCTGACCGCTTCCCCTTGGGCGCGGCGCGAGCGCAGCTCCACGGCACCTATATCGTCGCGCAGACCGACGACGGCATCGTCATCGTCGACCAGCATGCCGCGCATGAGCGGCTGGTCTACGAACGGATGAAGACGCAGATCGAGGCTGGCGGGATTGCCCGCCAGGCTTTGCTGGTGCCGGAGATCGTCGAGCTCAGCGAGGCTGAGATTTCCCGGTTGACGGCACGCGCCGCCGAATTCGCCGAGCTTGGCCTGGTGCTAGAGGCCTTCGGCACGGGAGCCGTGGCCGTGCGCGAAGTGCCGGCGTTGCTCGGCGAGGTCGATGTGCAGGGCCTGGTCCGTGACTTGGTCGACGAGCTGGCCGAGTTCGGCACGACGCTATCGCTCAAGGAGAAACTGGCCGATGTCTGCAGCACGATCGCCTGTCACGGCAGCGTGCGCGCCGGCCGCGGTCTCAACGCCGACGAGATGAACGCGCTGTTGCGCCAGATGGAGGCAACGCCGCATTCCGGCCAGTGCAATCATGGCCGCCCGACCTATGTCGAGCTCAAGCTCGCCGACATCGAGAAGCTGTTCGGCCGGCGCTGATTCGTTCTGTAGTGGAGGAGGCGCCGATGGCCACATCCGTCACCGTGGAAGAAGCGGGCCCCGGCCAGTTCGCCGACATCGTCAAGGCCGGTCGGCATGTGCTGTCAGCCGACGAGCCCTTCAGCGCTGGAGGCACCGACACCGGCCCTGGGCCTTATGAGTATCTGGTGGCTGCGCTCGGTGCCTGCACCACCATGACCTTGCGTATGTACGTGAAGCGCAAGGGATGGGCGGTGGGCCGGATTTCCTGTGTCGTCACTCACGACCACGTTCATGCCGACGATTGCGTGGATTGCGAGAAGCAGTACGTGAAGCTCGATCGCATCGTCCGTACCATCCGCATCGAGGCCGATCTCGACGACGAGCGGCGTCAGCGCTTGCTCGAGATCGCGAACAAGTGCCCGGTCCACCGGACTCTGACCTCGAAGATCGTCATCGATACGAAGCTCGACTAGGCACGCTTCAGGAACGTCAGTTTCGCCTTGCCGTAGCGGCGCTCGTCAACGCTGGCGAAACCTTCCGGTGCTGCGACGTCCTCGTGATGGGCCGTTTCCACGACCGCGATGGCGCCGGGACCGAACCAGCCGGCATCGGCCAAGGCGCGGAGCGCTGAAGCGGCGAGGCCCTCGCCGTAAGGTGGATCGAGGAAAGTGAGGGTGCAGGGCGCGGCGGCGCGGGGCGGCCGCCTGGCGTCGGCGGCGATGAATTCGGCATGGGCTGTTTCGCCCAGCGTCTTGGCATTGGCGCGGGCCAGCTGCAGCGCCGCCGGGTCGAGGTCGAGGAACGCGGCTGCCGCGGCGCCGCGTGACAGCGCTTCGAGACCCAGCGCGCCTGTGCCGCAGAAACAGTCGAGCACCCGCGCTCCCCGCACCGGCGACAGCCCGCCCGCCGCCAGCTTGCCGTGCTCCAGTATATTGAACAGGGATTCGCGGGCACGGTCGCTGGTCGGCCGCACGCTGTCGCCGGCCGGGCTCTGCA